>DATBND010000270.1:0-16844 GCA_036554505.1 Actinomycetota bacterium
GACGACCGCGGCGATGGCGCCCGCGACCTCCGTGTAGAACGCCCACGCCTCGTCGAAGGAGTCGAACTTCCAATCGACCGGTACCTCCTCGATCACGACGTCCGTGAAGCCCGCACCCGTCAGCATGGTCCTCACCGTTTCGGGGTCGGACAGCGAGAACATCCCTCCCGGCCCGAACGGGTCGCCACCGGGCTGATGACCGAGCTGGACCATCGTCATGCCGGTGAGCGTGACCCACGTGTTCTTCTCCGGCGCGCCCCACACCGAGAGCGTCAGCCGGCGGCCGTCCTTCAACACCCGCCGGCATTCGGCCAGCGCCGCGCGCGGGTCGAGCATCAGCATGAAGCCCCATCTGCAGATGATCCCGTCCACGCTGTCGTCCGGGAGGTCCATGTGCTCGGCATCGAGCACGCGCGTCTCGACGTTGGCGAGGCCAAGCCGGTCGGCGCGCCGGCGCGCGACGGCGACCATCTCCGGCGCGAAGTCCGTCTCGATCAGCGTGCCGTTCGGGCCGATGCGCTCGGCCGCAAGAAGGCCGTTGTCACCGGGCCCGCCGGCGAGGTCGAGGATCGTGTCCCCAGAGCGCGCGTCGAGATGGTCGACCAGCCAGTCCGCAACGTGTCGGGTCGTGTGCCTCATGTACTCGCGCTGACGCTCCCAGCCGGGAGCCATCTCACCCCAAGTCGCGCGACTCTTGTCCCGTGCTTCGTCGGTCATGCCGGAACAATACGCGTTACTCGCCCTTGGTCACGTAGCGGAGGTCTCCCGCGGCATCCGGCTCGAGCCGGTGCAGGTCCCACTTCTTGCCGCCGGGAGCGGGCTTCTCGAGCTTCTGGGCGAGCACGACACGTTCGCCGTCGGTGCGGACGTTGATGAGCCCGTAGACCGCGATGCTTCGCTCGATCTGGGCGAGCGCCACGTGGATCTTCTCGGTAAGCGCCTTGCGCTGCAGATCGTCGGTCACCTGCTCGCGCTCGTCGAAGAGGTCCTCGATCTCCTTTCGGAGCTCGAACGGACGCTTGATGTTCTCCTTCGACGAACGGGCAAGCTCGGTGCTGAGGATCAACGGCCGGTCTCCGCGGCCGAACTTCCCCAGAGCCCCGAGCGCGTCGGGCCGTGGATGCGCGAACGGCTCGTCGTCGCCGCTCGAAACAATCGTCGCCGTCGCGTTCACCGCGCGCAGAAACGAAGTCGTGAAGTCGGCGCTGCCGTGATGGCAGCTCTTCGCCACGTCTGCCTCGAGCCGTTCGCGCGCGCGATCGAGCGCACGAGCTCGTTCCTCACCGGCCAGCTCCTCGACATCACCCTCCGAGTAGTGGTTCAACAAGTAGGTCTCGGCCGGCCCGTTGAGGTCTCCCCCCATGGCGATCTTCACGTTTCGATAGACGAATCGCAGGCATACGGAGTGACCGTTCTTGGTCTTGCCGTCGTCACCGAGGGTCCGCAGAGCGAAACCGGCGCCCTCCTCCGGCACCGGCCCCCACACCTCGATCGACAGTCCGTCGAGGTCCTCGTAGCCGGGCAGGTGACCGTCCCGGCTCGAAAGCATCTTGATCACGTCCGGGCCGTCGTCGAGGGCCTCCTTCAACAAGTTCGGATAGGGCATCTCTCCGAAGTCGGATTCTTCGAGGACGCGGCGGAGCTCTGCCTCGTCGTGGGCGAGCTCGGTCAGGCACGTCACGCCCCCGACCTCGTCCTCGGGCCCGAGCCGGTTGTCACCCTTCCTCTCGACGATGCCGTTGTGATAGATCGCCTTGAACTTGAACTGCCGGGATCGAACCAGATTCGAGAATCCCTTGTAGTGATCGGCGTCGGGGTGGGTGATGATCGCAGCGTCGAACGTGATCGATCGGCCGGGGTTGCGGCGCAGGTTGTAGCGCCAGCTCAGGAACCGCTCCATGTTGTCGCCGATACCGGCGTCGATCAGGAGAGGTTTGTCGCCCGGCGTCACGATGAAGCAGCCGTCGCCCTGGCCGACGTCCACGAAGTTGAGCTCGAGTAGCCGGTTCTTTTGCAATTCCTCGGTCTTCATCCAACCGGTCTCGCCGCGCGCCCGGACCTTGGACCATTCACCGTCGACGGGACCGAGCAGCCCGACGAAGTCACCCCACAGGAGGTGCTGGATCTTCTTGCCGCTGGGCTCGTCGAACACGAACGGGCACGTGTAACCCGCAAACCGAACAGTCTCGGCGTCGGCTACCGCAGCTTCGATCTCCTCTGGCACGACAAACCCTCCCCACACCTAGTCCTGTTCCGCCCGACGGCTCTGCCGTCATGTCGATTACAGCAAACGAGAGCGCCGCCCACAACTGGGCCGGTGCGCAACGGCCTTAGGCTTGGGGCGCCATGGCGGAGCCCAGAGTCGAGCTGCCCGGAGCCAGACAGGCGATCGTCGACCTGAGCCGGATCATCACGTCGGCAACCTCGACTATCTCCGAGGAGGACACGGGCTATTTCGGGCCCGGCAGCGTGGCGTGGCGAATCCACCGGGACCCGTCCTACGGGCTCGGCGGGATCGCTGCCTTGTTCATCGAGGCACTACACCCCGTCGCGATGGCGGCGGTCGACCAGCACAGCGATTTCAGCTACAACGCGTGGGTGCGTACCTGGCGCACGACGGAATACGTGTTCACGATCGTGTTCGGCAGCACGGCGGCGGCGGACGCAGCAGCAGCGCGTATCCGTCGAATCCACAAACACGTTCGAGGCGTCGATCCCGTCACCGGCCGTGCCTATACGGCCGACGACCCCGACCTCTTGTTGTGGATACATGCCGTCGGAGTCGACCGCTCGTTGCGCGCGTACGAGGAATACGCGCACGAGCTCTCGGCCGTCGACGCGGACCGATTCGTACGAGAGATGAAGGTGTCCGCGCGTCTCGTCGGGCTCGACGAGGACCTCGCGCCGAGCTCGGTCGGCCGAGCTGCGCGACTACCTTGCCGGCGTGGAGACCACGATGACGCGGCCGGCGTTCGCATTCTTCAAAGCTTTTCTGCGCGCGAAGATGCCGCTCACGATGCGCGGTCTGTGGATGCTGCACGTCGCCGGGATGCTGGCGCTGTTGCCTCGAGAGGTGCGCGTGCAGTACGAGGCTCCGCGCTGGGTCCCGACGGGTCGCGCGACGAGAACGGCCATTCGCATCATGTTGCGCGTCATGAACGTGCTGTATCCGATGTTCCCGGCGATCAGGTCCGGCCGCCGAAGGCTCGACGAGCTGGAACGAGCGCGAGGCAGGAGCGGGAGCGCGCTGCACCCGGCGAGCTGAGCCGGGGCCCGCCGCGTACGGCGCTAATCCTCTGCTTCGGGCACGGGACGCTGGCGCCGAACGAGCCGGTGGCTGTTGTCGCAGTACGGCTTGTGCATGCTGGCCCCGCACCGGCACAACGCGACGCGGGTCTCCTCCGCGATCAGCCGCCCGTGGCCGTCGACGAGACGGACGCGTCCGCGCAGGTACAGGGGGCCGAGATGGCCGGCCTGGACGGTCGTGACGTCGTCGGGCTCCTCCTCCGGGAAGTCGCCACGCGCCTCGTACTTGAGCGCCCCGGTCGGGCACAACCGGACCGCCGCGGCGATCTCCTCGTCGTCTGCGGCCGAGACGTCGACCCACGGGCGGCGGCGCACGTCGAAGACCTGAGGCAACGCGGCCAGACAAGTCGCGACATGGACGCAGCGCGTCGCGTCCCAGACGACCGCGAGGTCGTCGCTCTCGTACACGCGCGTCGGCCCCTCCTGGCGAGGCACGCCCGCCTCGCCAGGGTCTCGAGGAACCTCGTGCGGTGTGTCGTCCGAGCCGCTCATCGCTCGCGATCATCCAGCAACGGCCAGCCCGTGACTAGACCACTCCAAGATCCCAAACGCGGGGGCTCGCCTTCGCAGTTCGACTCCGTCTCGGCGTCGCACGCGTCGGACCCGTCTCCGCCGTCGGCGTCGTCGTCGCCCGGCCCCCCGAGCAGGACGTCGTCACCGTCCGCGCCTCGGATCGAATCCGAGCGGCTTCCCCCGTCGATGACGTTCCCCACGCCATCGCCTGCGAGCGTGTCGGGGCCCGCCGACCCCACGACGTCCTCCATCGCGATCAGCGTGTCGGAGCCCCAGCCCGTTGCGGTCCCTGCCTCGAGGTCGACGTCCACGGGCGCATTGGCGTCGAAGTACGCCGCCTGGTCCCGGCCCCCCCGGCCGTCGAGCAGGTCGTTGCCCGCGCCCCCGGCAAACGCGTTGTCCCCGCCGTCGCCGAGCAGCTCGTCGTCGAAGTCGGAGGCGATGACGGCCTCGATGCCGGCGATGTCGTCGGTCCCCTCCCCCGTCGCCGTGCCGTCGTCGAGGTCGACGGTCATTGCGGCGGGCGCGTCGTCGTAGCTTGCGACGTCGGCGCCGTCGCCGCCGTCGATCAGGTCGTCGTCGGGCCCGCCCTCCACGATGTCCCCGAGCCCGCCTTCGAGGGGACCGGAGTCGTGGGCGCGCAGCACGTCGTCGCCGGCCTGCCCCACCAAACGATTGGACTCGTCGTCGCCGTCGAGGACGTCATCGTAGTTGGATCCGACGATTCCTTCGATGTCGATCACGGCATCGTCGCCGAAGCCGGACGCGCTGTCGCTGCGCAGGTCGGCGACGATGCCGCCCGTCGAATCCCAGAACTCCGCCGTGTCGAGCCCCCCGCCCCCGTCGAGGACGTCGTCGCCCGGTCCCCCGATCAGACCGTCGAAGTCCCCCGCGCCCCCCGACAGCCGGTCGTCGCCGGCTCCGCCGAAGAGCGCCTCGACTGCGCCTCGTCCCGTCGCTATGGAATCGTCGCCGCGGCCCCCGTGAACGGTGTCGGAGTCCTTGCCCGCGTCGACCCGGTCCGCGCCCGTGCCGGCCTCCACGAAGTCGGCCCCGCGCCCAGAGCAAACGAGATCGTTACCGCCGCGCGCGACGATCTGATCCTCGCCTCCCATGCCGACGATGACGTCGCGCTGCTCGGTGCCCTGCAGCTCGTCTGCATCCGGTGTCCCGACGACCGTCGCCTTCTGTCCCTTGCATGTCGGACGCTCGGCCGCATGGCCCGACACTCCGCCGAGGGCAAGCGAGCACGCGCACGAGACCGCGAGAGCTCGCCACGTGCGCGACAGCCGTCTCGGCTGGGCGATCGACGTCATGGCTAGGTTTTAGCAGGACTCCGAGCACCGCCGTTCCAGGCCCGTCCACCTGCTAAGGAGGGAAGCAAGCGTCGAGCGTCGAATGCCTTGCGGTCCGGTTGGTCGAATGGGGAGAGAAACGGCGTGAGGAAAGCAATCGTCTCGCTCGCAGTGGCGGCGCTCGTCGCGGGCCCGATGGGGCCGGCGGCCAGCGCGAACCCGATCGAGTACATCAAGAGAAACGGCGTTCCCAAGAGCGGCTGCGAATGGCAGGAGGCGCTCGGCATCGTGAACGTCAAGGAGTGCGAGGAGACCTCGGACTCCTAGAAAGCGTGTCGTAAGTCTTGGGGGCCTTCGGGCCCCCTTTTCTCGTTGTCTTAGATCCCGTGCTCGATCCGGCGGCGGCGAACCAGAGCCACGGCCACGACCGAGGCGATGGCCAGCGCCGCGATCGTCACGAGGAGCAGGGAGCCCGGCGTGGAGTCAGACGACGGCCGGCTGTCGGATGCGGGCGCCGCGGCGGCGTCCGGACCTGCTCCGGTCTCCCCACCGACGTCACCCAGCGACGCGGTCGCAGTCGCGACGTCGTCGGGGTCGGGGTCGCCGACCACTATCGCTCCGACCATGCCCGGATGGATAAGGCAGAAGTACGGGAACACGCCCTCGTTCGTGAACTCCTGAGTGATCGAATCGCGCTGGGACAGGATGCGCTCGGAGCCCCACGCGCTCGCCGCGCCGGTGACCGTGTGGTCGAAGAAGTCCTTGTTCGTCCAGCTAACGGTCGCACCCTCATCCACGTAGAGGACCGTGGGCTCGAACGCACACTCGGCGATGAACGCCGTCACCTGGTCGCCCTCGGCCCGGGCTTGGGTCGTCTTGCTCCCGTAGCCGGTGTGGCACCCTCCACCCGCACCGGCGGAGGCCGGCACGAGAAGCGAGCCGGCGACGGCGACGAGCGTGAGAAGACAGAGCGTCCTGGCACGTCCCATGGATTTCTCCTCTCGAGGCGACCGTTTCGATGCACTACACCGGGGCCCGGGAAACGGTTCCCTCGAACGGCCGGCGTCAGGCGCCTTCGGAGCAGAGATAGCCGATGAGCCCTTCGATGTCGCCCTTGAGGAACTGATCCGACGCGCCCGCCTGCTCGATGTCCGCGGTGTGCTCGGACGTAACGCTGTAGACGACGACGTCGGCGTTCGGAGTCACCTGCTTGATCTGGCGGGTTGCCTCGATGCCGTCCATCACCGGCATCTTGAGGTCCATGACCACGACGTCCGGCCGCATGGCCGTCGCCTTCTCCACCGCCTCGAGGCCGTTACCCGCCTCCTCGATGAGCTCGACCTGTTCACAGCGATCGTTGATGCAGAGACGCAGCAACGCACGCACGTCTCTTTCGTCGTCGACTAGCAGCACCCGCAACGGAACCAAGCCCCCTCGTTGGTCGCGGCCTTCTAAGGAGCAGTCTCGACAGCGCGAGGCGCAACGCCAATACGTAGTCGTCGCAGTTGTGGTCGAAAACGACAAAATGGGACTCCCGGCCGGCCGGGTGCCAGTTAGCCACCTGCGGTTCGCCAGCCCTCGCCTCGCTCTTCGGTGGCGATCATCAATCCTGCATGTTGCGCGGAGCGCGAGCCATCCTCGAGCTGCGCGCCACGCGCGTGCTCCCGTGGACCTCCCTTCCGAAAGACGGGCCGCGCTTCGTGTTCCAATCGACCCGGCCGGACACGCCCGGAGCAAGAGGCGGCGAGGGATGAAGGGCAGCGCGACTCACCACCAGGCTGTGCTGACCGTAGTCGTCGTGGCGCTGCTGTCGGGTTGCTCCGGGCCCCGGCAGCCCCGGGCGAGCGAGGTCCCCGACGCTGTCCCAGCAAGGTCTTCGGTCGACCTACCCCGGGGATGCGGGGCCGCGCGGATCGCCACCACCATCACCGCGTTCCTGGACGCCCTCAATTCCGGCCGGCAGGTGCGGCTGCGCGAGCACTTCACTCCGGTGCACGAGGATCGCCCCCGCCCCAAGTACTACACCCAAGGTTTCCAATGGTTCGCGGACAACGGCGGTGTCGACCCCGACGGGTTCGACACGTACTGGCCCGGCCCGGGACTGGGGGCCTATCTCGATCGGCTCCAGCACGCGGGCGACGAACAGCACCTCGCGGAGCTCTACGTCAACGCGTACTGGGCCGACATCGACCGGGCATCATTCGGGATCCTGGTCCGGCGTGAGCGCCCCGGGTTGGAGAGCAACCTCAGTCTCGGCAAAGGAGCAGTGCGCTGCCATGACCTGCGCATCGCGTTGTGGAACATGGGCTTTCCGGGGGACGGAGAGGACCACCCCCCGATGTGTGCTCACGACGAGACGACGGGCGACCGCGCCGCGGTCTGCACGCGCTGATTCCAGGAAAGTCTCGAGGGCGCCCGCGGCGAAGTCTCTCGGCGGGAAAGTAGGCGGATCTCCCGGTGCTCCTGATCTACATCGCGCTCGTTCGCGGTCGCGTGCAGGCATCTGGCCGAGCCGTCCCCGGGCATAGTCCGACGCGAGCATGGGGGACGTAGTGAAGCGATTCCTGATGGTTCTCATGGTGACTGGGGTCGTGGCCGGCGCGGTGCTGCCGCTTCCTGGCGCCTCCGCGGCCGCGCTCGTCGACGGCGCCGCGCGTGCAGGTTGCAATGGCTCCGACAGCATCAGCGTGCGTCCGGTCGCGGCCGGGGCCTACGTTGTCCGGGTTCAGGGATCCGGCGACTGCCCGGGGGCTACGACGGTGACGGCCTGCATCCTGATGCAACTTCCCGCGGGGGGCTACCAGCCCGTCACGTGCGGCAGCGGCGTGTCGACGGGCAGGGCCTCGGTATCCGTGGAGACGGCCTGCGTCCCGGGTCAGAGGTACCGCGGGCAGGTCACATTCGCCGGGGACACGACCGTCGAGGAGCACCTGACCGGGTCGGTCACGTGCCCTCCGGCCGCGACATCGTCGCGGGGCTCTACCTGGTGAACGCGCGTCGGATACCAGCGACGAACGTAGGGGCTACTCCCTCTCGGCCCTGAGCGTCATGCTCCACCCGATGATCGCCACCGTGAACGTGAGGTACGCAACGATCAACACCGGTGATTGTGTGTCGGGTGCATCGTCGCCGAACGTGTACATGTAGCCGTAGACGGCGAACGCCAATCCCGAGACGGCCGCGGCCGCGCGCGCCCATGTGGTCGACCAGTCCTGGAACGCGATCAGCCACATCGCCGGCAGAAACAGGATCGCGAGCTGGACGAAGACGCCGTCCGCGGCAGGGCCGCCGAACCCGGCCACGACCTCCGCGACCGTGATCGCGACCATCAGGCCGAAGCCGGCGGCCGCGAGCTCACGTCCCGCGCGCATCTGACGCGCCGCCAGCGCGGCCCCGCCCATGGCCCCCAGCATCGACGCAAGCGAATAGAGAAGCTGTTGCAGGTCGCTGCCCTCGTCGAGGAACGAGCCCAACGTGCCCGTGATCCAGGCCGCGTTCAACCCGATGATCGCCACCAGACCGGAGTTACCGACCGTCCCCACCGTGCCGGCCCTGGAACCCGTCGCGGTTGCCATGCCAACCTCCTCCCCATCGGATGTCCAGAGGTCAGCGTGCGCCCGCGCGGAGCCCAAATCAAGCACCTTCGAAAGACAGGGAGGCGAGCTACTCCGTGACGACGATCGTCCCGACCATGCCGGCGCTCTCGTGGGGGATGCAGTAGTAGCGGTAGGTGCCGGGAGCCTCGAACGTGTGAGCATAGGACTCGCCCGGCCCGACGAGGCCCTCGGACAGATCGTCGTTCGCAGCGTCTTCCGACGACGCGCCCCCGCTCGCGAAGTAGCCGGCGTCATCGGGAAGCGAGTCCTCGAATGCGGTCACGGTGTGCTGCTCGGTCGACGTGTTGTCCCACGTGACCGTCTCGCCCACCGCGATCGTCGTCGACTTCGGATCGAAGGACTGGCTCGAGGTCATCTCGACGCGCCCGGGCGCCGCGTCCCCGCCGTCGTCAGCTCCGCACGCCGGCGCGGCCAGCAACAGGACGGTCACGACAAGGATCCGCCTCATGCGGTGAACAACCCCGTTACGTACATGACGATCAGCCCGAGGAGGAAGCCGAGCGCCCCGACACCGGTCGAGAGCCCCGCGCCCTTCGGCATGTGACGGCCGATCGTCCAGACCACCTGCGCGATCGCGCCGGCGGCCACGCCGAACGCCATCGCCGCAAAAGTGGGCGAGAACGCGAAGCCGCCGGCCCACGCACCGAAGATCGTCGGCACGCCCGCGACCGCACCCAGAGCGACGAGATGGACGAGCCTCGGCCGCGCCGCCTCGCCTCCGAGTGGAGCGACGATGGCGAGGCCCTCCGTCGTGTTGTGCAACGCGAAGCCGAGGATGAGGAACGTTCCGAGCGCAACTTCACCGGCAGCAAGCGCAGCGCCCACCGCCAGTCCCTCGCCCAGGTTGTGTAGACCGATCCCGGCGGCGACGAGGTAGGCCACGGTCAGGCCCGCGCGGACGGCGCCCTGCCTCTTGCGCGCCAGAAAGCCCTCGAGCGCGAACAGCCCTAGGAGCGCGCCGAGCGCCCCCGTCACGAACACCGCCAGCCCGTTTAGCGCCGCGGGCACCTCGGCGGCGAGCTCGAAGCCCTCCGCGACCGTGTCGATCAGCAAGAACGCGAGGAGCCCCACGGTGAACGCGAGCAAGAACCCGAGCGCGCGACGCGACGCGCGCCGTAGAGCCGGATACCAGAGCAGCCCGACGGCCACCGGAATGACCCCGATGTAAAGACCGAGCAGCCCGTAGATGGTGAACACCTTCCCGTCGGCCTCAGGCGTCTCGGCCGCGACCTCGATCTCGTGCTCGAACGTCGCGCCGGTCGAGCTGACTAGAGCGATGTTCAGAGGCACGCCCTCGTCCCATGGATACCGAAGGGTGATCGTCGACGTCTCGAGCCGGCCGAGCTCGGAGTCGGACGCGTCGAACGCCCAGTAGGTGTCGTCGACCAGGACCTGAGCGATCGTGACCGGGTCGGGCCCGTCGTTTCGCAGATGTAGCTCGATCTCGCCCGGATGCAACGCAACGCGCTCGAACGAGATCGCCTCGACCGGAGGAACGTCACGAAGGGAGCCGATGGGGTCAAGCGCTACGAACAGCGCGATCAAGAGGCCGATGATTGCAAGGGGGCCGAGCGAGAGGACCCAGCGCGGAACGCGGCCGGCGGACGCGGTGGAGGTCGCCATCAGCTCACCTCGAACGCGCTCATCCAGCCGAGTTGCACGAACTCGGTTTGATGCGCGTGGAACATGAAATGCCCGGGCTGGTCGTAGGTGAACTCGAGCATGTGGCGCTCGGCCTGGCCCATCGAGATGGTGTCGGTGAACTCGTGAGGCTCGAGCGAGGTGCCCGTGCGGTACAGGTGGAAGAAGTTCGCGTGCAGGTGGAACGAGTTGATCGGGTCGAACTCCGTGATGTTCACGACGTGGACCCGCTGCAGCTCCCCCGCGTTGATGGCGATCGGATCGTTCATGTACGCGAATGCGACGGTGTTGACGGCGTAGACCTCGTTCTCGCCGTCGAAGTTGGTGTCGAACGCGTTCATGACCATGACCATCTCGTTTGCGTCCGGCCGGCTCTTCTTCGGGTCGACGATGAACGCGCCGTACAGGCCGCGATGGATGTGCTGCGCGAGCGGGAGCGAATGGCAGTGATACAGATGCGTGCCGAAGGGCTCGGCGACGAAGTCGTAGACGAAGCTCTCTCCCGGGAAGGCCTCACCTTGGCCGGGCACTCCGTCCATCGCAGCGGGATGGATGCCGTGGAAGTGCATGGTGTGCGGGTGCGGGGTCGTGTTCGTAAAGGTGATGCGAACGCGATCGCCTTCGGTCGCACGGATCGTCGGCCCCGGCACCCGGCCGTTGTAAGTCCACGCCGGGAAGAAGACGCCGGGAGCGACCTCGATCTCCTTCGTCGTGGCGGTGAACTCGTACTCGCGTACCGTTCTGCCGGCGGCGTCCTTCGACACCTCTCCCCCGTCGAAGTCGGTGAGGATCGCGTGCGGGTCGAACCCGTTGCGCGCGTTGTCGACGCGCCCGACCGCGCCCAGGCCCCCATGCGCCTCGTGCATCCCGGCTCCGAGATGCTCGGTGCCCTGCGCGGCGACGAGCTCCTTCCCGCCGACGACCGCGGCGCCTCCGAGCGCTCCCGCCAGCCCGGCCCTCCTCATGAAGGCGCGGCGACTCAGTCGACCCATACGCCCTCCGAGAGCTCCTTCGACAGAGCCGTGACGTCCGTATTCGATCCGACCCGGACGAAGAGGGGCCCTCCGACGG
Organism: Actinomycetota bacterium; assembly: GCA_036554505.1. Taxonomy (GTDB): domain Bacteria; phylum Actinomycetota; class CADDZG01; order CADDZG01; family WHSQ01; genus DATBND01. The sequence goes on from DATBND010000270.1 coordinate 11,444, forward strand.
GGCCGCGTTCGACGATCTCGACGCGCGTCCCGGGCCGGATGCCTACGTCGCCGAGATAGCGAAGGACGCTCGGCTCGTGGTCGGACACGCGCCCGACCTGCGCGGATTCCCCGTCGGCGCAATCCCACAGCGTCTTGTCCGCGGTCGTCGCGATCGACCCGTCCTTCGCAGGGATCGGATGGCCGTGCGGGTCGCGCGAGGGGTCGCCGAGCAAAGCCGCGATGCGGTCTTCGAGGCCCTCGGATAGCACGTGCTCGAGCACCTCCGCCTCCTCGTGGACCTCATCCCACGGGACGCCGAGCGCCTCCGCGAGATAGGTCTCGAGCAGGCGGTGGTGGCGGATCACCTCGAGCGCGATCCGCACGCCGGGGGCCGTCAGAGCCCCGCCTCTATAGGACTCGTGCGTCGCAAGGCCGAGGCCGGCGAGCCGCTTCAGCATCTTGGTCGCCGACGCCGCCGAGACGCCGAGCCGCTCGGCCACGGCGGTAGTGGGCACGAGCTTGTCGCCCCCGTCGGAGCTCAGCATGTAGAGCGCCTTGACATAGTCCTGGACGGCAGGCGAGACCCGGCTCAGCAAAGATGTTTCGTTAGGCACGACGTTAATTTAACCCAGGCTAACTTTCCGCGGAGCCACCCGCGCGCCCGGAGCGCCCGGGGGGGTCGGGTATAGAGGAAGCCCGCCGATCAGGAGGTGAGTGCGATGGTCCAGCCCATCCCCGAGGGCTACCCGAAGGTGAGCCCCTATCTGCACGTCGACGGCGCCGCCGACGCGATCGCCTTCTACTCGAAGGTGTTCGGCGCGACCGAGCGCATGCGCATGGGCGGGCCGGGGGGAAAGGTGGCCCACGCCGAGCTCGAGCTCGGCGACTCCCTCGTGATGCTCGCGGACGAGTTCCCCGAGATGGACGTGCGGGGGCCGAAGTCGATCGGCGGCTCGCCGGTGACCGTGAACATCTAGGTCGAGGACGTGGACGCGGTGGTGGACGCAGCGGTTGGCGCCGGCGCCACGCTCGTGCGCGCGGTGAAGAACGAGTTCTACGGCGATCGCTCCGGCCAGTTCGTGGACCCGTTCGGGCACAGGTGGAACGTGTCCACGCACGTCGAGGACGTACCGCCCGACGAGATGCAACGGCGCATGGCCGAGATGGCGCAGCAGGGTCAGGGAATCGCCGCGTCCTGAGCGACCTGCTCCTCGAGCCCCGTGACGGGCTCCACCTTGATCCCGGTGATGCGTCGTTCTCTCAGCTCGAGCCGCCGCGACAGGCGCGACAAGAGGAAGTTGAACGCCACGAACATGGCACCGGCGATCATGAACACCTGAAGGAGAGGCGCGTCGACGCCGCTCCCGGTAAAGGGGCTCCCGCTGGTGTTGACCACGATCCGGCTGTGGCGCATCAGCTCCTGGATCCCGATGATGCTGACGAGCGACGTGTCCTTCGTCAGCGTGATCAGCTGGGAGACGGTTGCCGGCACCATGCGTCGTAGCGCTTGCGGAAGGATGATCAACCGCATCGCTTTCGCGTTCGGGAGGCCGAGCGCGGCCGCCGCCTCTCCCTGTCCCTTCTCGAGTGACTGGATGCCGGCGCGCATGATCTCCGCAATCACCGCGGAGTTGTACAGCGTGAGGCCGATGACGGCCGCCAGGATCGCGGGCGACTGAAACGCTTCGGGGAAGAACGACGGTGCCCAATCCGCGTACGCGTCCTTGATGCCTCTCGGTAAAGCGATGAAGAAGTACAGGATGATGAAGATCAACGGAAGGTTGCGCCACACGTCGATCCACAATCCGGTCGGGACCTTGATCCACGTGCGCTTCGAGATGCGGAGAAGGGCGAGGGCGAGGCCGAGGATCAGCGACAACGCCATCGCGATAATCGCGATCTCGAGATTGATGATGAACCCGTCCAGCATGAAGCGGAAGTTGCTGCCGGCGGTCAGCCACTCCCAATTGGCGGGATCGAATAGATAGCCCATCGCCTACCGCCTGATCGCCAGTTTGGTCTCGAGATACCGAACGAGGAAAGTCGTCGGGATCGTGAGGATGAGGTAGCCCACGGCTGCCCAGAAGAACACCTCGTTCGTCTGGAACGTCTGCGAGTTGATCAGGCGCGCCTGCTTCAGAAGGTCGTCGGCCAAGCCCAGCGACACGCCGATGATCGCGGAGTTCTTGATCATGGCGATGATCAGGTTCCCGAGCGGCGGGATGACGGTCCGAAACGCCTGCGGCATCACGATCTTGGTGAGCGTCTGCCGATTGGTCAACCCCAACGCGAGCGACGCGTCCCTCTGGCCCTTGCCAACCGCGAACACTCCCGATCGCAGCGCCTCCGCAATGTACGCGGCGGTGTAGAGCCCGAGGCTCGCCGTCCCCGCCGCGAACGGGCTTATCTCGAGGCCCGCCCTACGCAAGCCTGCGAACGAAAGGAAGAGGAGGACCAGCAACGGCACGTTTCGAAACGCCTCGACGTACACGGCCCCCACGCCCTGTAAGAGGCGTGAGGGCGAGGCGCGCAGCGCGCCGACGAGCGTGCCGATGCCCATCGCGATGAGAAACGAGACCGCGACGAGCTGGCACGTGATGAAGAAGCCGGAGCGAAACTCTGGGAAGTGCCTGACCAGCACGTCCCAGAGATCGCTCACCGGCTCCTAACCCTTCCTGATTACAGAGAGTCGATCCCTAGCAGAACTCGACGCAGGGGAACAGGTCGAGTGCGTCCTGCAAGGTAAGCCTCTCCGGGTGGTCTGCTTCCTCCCCGGTGTACTGGCCGACCCACTCCTCGTACAGCGTGTCCCAGGTACCGTCCTCGAACGTCTCCTCGATGACTCCGTCGACGAAGCCCTGCATGTCCGTCTGGCCGTCGGGGATGCCGACGCCGTACGGCTCGTCGGTCAGGAAGTCGCCGACCAGCTCGAGCGAATCGTCCTGGATGACCTGTCCGGCGAGGATCACGTCGTCCGAGATCTCGGCATCGACCGCGCCGTTCTGCAGGAGCTCGAAGCACTCCGAATAGGAGTCGACCGTCGTGCGCTTCGCGTCCTTGGCCTTGTCCTTCAGCGTCGACTCGCCGGTCGAGCCCAGCACGGTGCACACCTTCTTGCCGCCAAGGTCCTCGAGCCCGCCGATGTCGGAACCGCTCGGGACCAGGACGCGCTGGTGGGCAATGTAGTAAGGCCGCGAGAAGTCGATCTCGGCGTCGCGGTCGGTCGTGATCGTCATCGTCGAGAGGATCAGGTCGACCGTCCCGTCTTGAAGGAACGGGATGCGGTTGTCCGAGATGGCCTCGGTGAAGACGGGAGTCACGCCGAGCTCCTCGGCGATGCGCGTCCCGAGGTCGACGTCGAAGCCCTGCGGCTCGTCCTCGCCGGCCTCGACGAACCCGAACGGCGGCACGTCGTACTTCACGCCGATCGTGATCTCGCCCTTCTCGACGATCTTGGCCATCGTCGAGCCCTCGGGGAAGTCCTGTTCCTCTTGTTGTGTCTCGCCGCCGCCGGTCGGCTCGCTCGGCTCGTCGTCGCCGCACGCGGCAAGCGGAAGGGCGAGCGCCAGAACGAGCAGCACCCACCTCCAGCCCTTCAGTCTCTCCATTCTCCTGCTCCCCCTTTCCCGAGGCAGCCCCGCCCCGGATCGTTCTTGCTTACTAGTGATGAAGGATCTTGTCGACGAACTCCTTGGCGCGCTCGCTCTTCGTGTGCGTGAAGAACTCGTCCGGCGGGCCTTCTTCGATGATGCGGCCCTCGTCGATGAAAGCGATGCGATTGCACACCTCGCGCGCGAAGCCCATCTCGTGCGTGACGACGATCATCGTCATACCGCCCCGAGCGAGATCACGCATCACGTCGAGGACCTCGCGGATCATCTCGGGGTCGAGCGCCGAGGTCGGCTCGTCGAAGAGCATGAGCTTCGGCTCCATGGCGAGGGCCCGTGCGATCGCGACGCGCTGTTGCTGACCTCCCGATAAGTCGGCCGGGTACTGGTCGGCCTTCTCTGGGATGCCCACTTGCTCGAGCAACTTCATGGCGCGTTCCTTCGCCGCCTCCGTGGAGAGCTCTCGCACCTCCATCGGCGCGAGCGTCACGTTTTGCAGCACGGTCTTGTGCGGGAAGAGGTTGAACTGCTGGAACACCATCCCGATGTCGGCGCGGAGCTCGTAGATCGACTTGCCCGCCTTGGGAATCGAGATGTCGCCGAAGAGGATGTCGCCCTCGTCGATCGGCTCGAGACCATTGATGCACCGCAGGAGCGTCGACTTGCCGGAGCCCGAAGGGCCGGCCACGACCACGGCCTCGCCGCGTTGCAGCTCTAGATCGACGCCGTCGAGCACGACGTTGTCGCCAAAGATCTTGCGGACCCCCCGGACCTGGAGGAATCGCCCGTTCCCGGTCTCGGCCGTGGTGCCGTTGTGTCCCGTTTGCCCCATAGAGCCGCAGAGTGTAGCCGCCGCTAGGGGCGAGGGCCAGGAAGATCGAGGGGGGCCGCATGCCCCCCTCGATTTTCGACTCCTTTATTGCTACTGCTGCTCGGACTTCGTGACTGCGTTGTACGCGTTGACCTGGCCCGAGCCGTACCACGAGTTGTTGCCGCGACCGCCCTGGCACTCCTGCGGATCGCCGCTGGGCCTCGTGAAGTCCTCGTAGCCGGGCGGGAGTTCCGACGGGCACGGTTGCGGGTCCGCGGTCTGCTGGATGATCGCCTGCACCTGGCCGTTTCTCATCTTGCCGTTCTGCGGGTTGTTCGAGTCGCCGAACATGCTGATCACGAGCGCGGCGACGCCCGAGACGTGCGGCGCTGCCATCGACGTCCCTTGTAGGTAGCAGTAGGCGGCGGCCGGGAAAGCGGGATCCTCCATCCGCCGGTCCGGCCGGCAGAAGGTGTCGGCCGGGTAGGTGGACAGCACGCGGCCGTTCTGCGCCTCGGGAGTGATGCCGAAGACCGAGTCCCCTCCCGGTGCCACCACCTCGGCGATCCCGACACCGTAGTCGGAGTAGAAGGACTTCAGGTAGTCAGGGCCCGGGTCGTCGTCGGTCTGCTGCATGTTGCCGTCGGCGCTGACCCCGAGGACGCCCGGCACCTCGACGGGCAGCCGCACGCACGCGTTTGTAACGTCTCGTTCCTCCTCGGAACCGGGTGGGAAGTCGGGGCTGATGTTGTCGACCTGCGGATGCGCGAGGTCGTCACTCTCGTTCCCCGTCGACGCCACCACGGTCACGCCTTGCTGCTGCGCGAACTTGACCGCGCGCTGCACGGCCTTCCAAATCGCCCGCTGCGTCTCGTCGTTGCGGCAGTTGTAGAGGTAAGGGTCTACGAAGTAGCTGTTGTTCGCGACGTCGAGGTGGCGCGTCCCCGCCCAATAGAACGAGCACACGACCATCTCCGGGAAGAAGAACCCGTCGTCGTTCG
>DATBND010000301.1:0-9859 GCA_036554505.1 Actinomycetota bacterium
CTCCTCGATCGAGTCCCGCAACGACGTCTGGATCTTCTAGATGGTGAAGTCGCCGCGGGTGCGCTCGAGGATGGAGCGCGCGACGTCGGTCAACCTGCGTAGCCCGAAGGTGATCCCGTCCGGATAGTCCATCGAGACGAGCACGTAATACATGTCGTCCATGCCCGCGAGCAGCTCTTCGCAGCGCCTCAACTCGCCCTGGCGCATCAGGTCGAGGATGTGGCGGCGGATCTCGCCGATGGATTCCGCCATTCCCTTGAGGAACGCCGCCGGGGGGACGCCGATGTCCTCGACGGTCGGAAACGGTGCGTTGGTCACGAGGGCAAACGTGATGCGGGCCTCGGCGACCTCTTTCTCGGCATCGTGAACGAATCCCGCGTAGAGCATGTCTCGATGCTCCGAGAGCGCGCTGCGCGCGGCGTCGAGCTGCTCCTGCGCGTCGTCCAACAGTGCCGTCGCGGGCTCGACTTCGTAGCGATGGAGCGCTCGGATCGCCTTGCCACAGGAACGAATCGCATTGCGGCTCGCCGCGAGGCCGTGCTCGCGCGCCTCGGTCTTCGCGTCGAGCTCGCCGCGTAACGTGTCTGCCAACGCCGAAAGGTCCATGGAGGCGCTCACCCTATCCAACGAGGGCGCCCCGCAAGAAGGAGCGGATCAGCGCCGGGTGACCCCCGCACGCGCCGTGGCCCACGGGTCGACCTGACGAGGTGGGGTCGCCCACGCGACGCGGGGCATCGGGCGTACGGCCCGGCGACGCGTTCGCCTTCGCATACGAACGAACCGCTGCTGGCGGCGACGCTTCGCCTCGACGAGCAACGAGACGTACAAGGCGAGCGAGAGATCGCATCCGGCCTGGACGAGCCACGCGTTGTCGGTGTCCCACAACAATGCGGCCACGAGCGAGCCGATCACCGCGCCGATCATCAACTCGAAGATCCGGCGGCGCGTGCGCTGCCCTCGCCGCCACGAGTCGCGTGCAAGGCTCTTACGGGATTCGGGCACCACTACCCAACGCCCCCGGGTGCGGGAGGCGGCGTGACGAGGCGCGATCAGCTCCATGCGCCGGCGCCATCGTTCGGAGGTCGAGAGTGGGGTGGTCTGACGGGCCCGCCTAATGGCGGGCAAGAAGACGGCAATCCACGCGGCCGCGAGCGCGACCAAGAACGCAACGGTCACGAGCCCTTCCCCAAGCTCTAGTCCGGTGGTACTAGTCCGCCCCACGCTACCGCGGGCCCGCGCGGGCGGCAAGGATTCGCCCGCTGGCGGTCCGCGGTATACACAGACCGCTTTCGTCGACCTCGAACCAAGGAGAGCGTCCAGGCATGGCCCCGCAGGTCACACCCACGTCCACGGCCCCCGCCTCGCTCGCGTGCGACGTCATGGTGGCCGGCGCGTTCCCGTCCGAGGGAGGCGCTCGCCTGGGCCGCGGGGGGGCCGCGCTGGACACCGCCCTGGACGGGGCGCTTGCCGAGCACCTCGCCGATACGTCGTTCAAGGCGAAGCTTGGCGACACGACTCTGGTTACGACGCTCGGAAGGGCCCCGGCAAAGACGATCGCGATCGTGGGCCTGGGCTCGGACGACGCGGGAGCAGCAGCGGTGCGCCGCGCCGCAGGAGTGGCGGGGAGACGTCTTGCCGAGCGCTCGGTCATCGGGTCGGCGCTTCATCTCGACGTTGCGGACACGAGCAAGGACGCAGCCGCAGCGGCCTCGGTCGAAGGGCTGTTGCTCGGCTCCTACCGCTTCACTACCTACAAGTCCGATCCGCACCCTCGCAAGATCCAGGAGATCCTCTTGCCCGAGGCGACGACGTCATCGGTCGAGCGGGGCCTCGCGTTCGCAGACGCGACGACACTCGCGCGCGACCTCGCCAACGAACCGGCGTCGACGTTGAACCCGGAGTCACTGGCGACACGCGCCCGCGAGGTCGCCGACGTCGCCGGCCTCGAGTGCACGGTCCTCGACGAGACAGAGCTCGCCGCGCAGGGATTCGGAGGGCTGATAGCCGTCGGGAGCGGCTCGGCGCGGCCCCCCCGTCTCATACGGCTTCACTACAAGCCCGACGGAGCGAGCGGCAAGGTCGTCGTCATCGGAAAGGGAATCACGTTCGACTCGGGTGGGCTGTCCCTGAAGGACGCGCGCGGCATGGAGACGATGAAGACCGACATGTCGGGAGGGGCCGCGGTCATCGGCGCGATGAGCGCGCTCGGTCGGATAGCGCCCGCCGTCGAGGTGGTGGCTTTCATAGCCGCGAGCGAGAACATGCCGGGCGGCAACGCGCTCCGGCCCGGAGACGTCATCGAGCACTACGGTGGCAAGACCACCGAGGTCCTCAACACCGACGCAGAGGGCCGGCTCGTCCTCGCCGATACGCTGGCGTTCGCGTCCGAGACGTCGCCCGACGCGATCATCGACGTCGCGACGCTGACCGGCTCGATCACGATCGCACTCGGGCTGAAGATCGCCGGTCTGTTCACCAACGACGACGGCCTGGGCGCGGAGATCATGACCGCCGCGGATGCCGCCGGTGAGCGCTTCTGGAGGATGCCCCTTCCGGACGACTTCAAGTCCGAGCTCGTGTCCGAGGTGGCCGACCAGAAGAACATCGGATCCCGCTATGGCGGCTCGATCACTGCGGCGCGCTACCTCCAGGAGTTCGTCGGCGAGGGGATCCCGTGGGCTCATCTCGACATCGCGGGCACGGCGCGCGCCGAGAGCGACTACGACGAGACGCCGAAGGGCGGGTCGGGCTTCGCCACCCGGACGCTCATCAACTGGATCGAGGGGAGGGCGCGCTGAGCGAGTCGAGCGGGCACGGCGCGACCCCTCCGGGCCGGGACGAGATCAACGTGGTGCCCTTGGGGGCCGAGGTCGTGGCCGGACACGGGCAGGCGCCCGCGCCGAGTGGTCCGACGAGCCGTCTTCACGGCCTCGCGATAACGGGGCTCGGCGTGTGTGCGTTGTTGGGGATCGGGGCGATGCTCGCGTTCGTGACGGTCCGGTGGGAGGGCTCGACCGGCCGCTTCTTCGTGGCTCTTTTCATCCTGGCTGCGATCGGCTTTCTCGCATGCGCGTCGGCAGCCGTCTTCACTGCGGCCCGCGACACGTACGCGCAATCACCCGCGCGGGACTCCGAAAAACCGTATTAGCGGCGAAGCGGGAGGTATCCCATGGAGATCGACGGTCACCCGACGCAGGACCTGGTAGAGGAGCTCGTCCGGCGAGGCGCGACACGAGCGGACGGGACAAGCTCCGGGCCGCACGTCGACGCGCTTCGATTCATATCCGAGCGGCATGACGACGACGCGGGCTTCTGGTTGTTCCTCCCGGCACAGACGTTCATGACCGGGCTGGACGAGATACCCGGAGGTCAGTAGGGCTCTAGAGCAAGGACGTCGCCCGGCGCCACGTGCCTGCGCCGCGCTGCGGACGGAAGCTCGATCGTGATGCGCGCATGGCGGACCCATTTCGTGACCCGCCTCGGCTTCATGTCGATGACGACTTGGACGACGCGCCATTCAGCGTCGCAGAAGATGACGTCGATCGGATAGGTCATGCCGAAGGTATGCACCTGGCGGACGCGTTCGAAGACGAGCGGGCCCTCCGAGTCGGCGCGCGTGCCCATCAAGCCGCGCGTTCGGTCCATCAGCGTGCGAGCCCTTCGCACGGGCGCTCCCACGACTTCACCAGACGTCGACACGACGAGCCGCTCGGGCACGGTGAAGTAGGTTATGCGGCGCTAGGCGGGACCGCCGTCACTACATCTTCCAGGAGGACAATCGTGCAGAAGTGGGAGTACGCGACCGTGCCCCTCATCTCTCATGCCTTGCAGGAGATCCTGAACCAGTGGGGCGAGGAGGGCTGGGAGCTCGTGCAGATCGTCGAGAGCTCCGCGACCGGGACCGTCGGATATCTCAAGCGGCCGAAGGGCGAGCCGTCGCCGGGGGCCGGGAGCGACATCTCGAGCTAACGCTCATCCCGGGTCCACGTCCCCGACTTCCCGCCGCTCTTCTCGAGGAGAGAGACGTCGGTGATCTCCGCGCCTCGCTCGATACCCTTGACCATGTCGTAGACGGTCAACGCCGCGACCGCCACCGCGGTCAGCGCCTCCATCTCCACCCCGGTCCTCTCGGCCGTGCGAACCGTCGCGGTTATCCGGATGCCGGCGTCCTCGGGCTCGACGACGACGTCGATCCCCGTAAGCGGGAGCGGATGGCAGAGTGGCACGAGCTCGGACGTGCGCTTGGCCGCCATGATGCCGGCGATGCGCGCGGTCTCCAGCGCGTCACCCTTGTCGAGTCGACGCTCGGCGACGAGAGCGCGCGTCGAAGAGCTCATCCGCACGAGTCCCGTGGCCACGGCTCTCCGGTCGGTCACCTCTTTGTCGGTGACGTCGACCATCCGTGCCCGCGCCTCCTCGGTCACGACGACTCTTCGGGGAGCCGCCACACCTCGACTTCCACCTCGGCCCCCGGCTCCAATCGCGTCGCGTCGGCGGCGAAGCGCGCGGCGCCGTGAGCGCCGACGAGGCTGGACTGGATGTGGGACCCCTGTGGTCCCGTGGGAGTCGCGCTCCACCCACCGCCGCCCGCGTCGAGCCGCACGCGCACGAAATGTTGCCGCCCGGCGACTTTCTCGATCGCTTCGGTCAGCGTCGCAGTGACGACCGGCCGGAGCAACGCGCCGCACCCGCGCATCTTTCGGATAGCGGGGCGCACGAATTGCTCGAACGAGACGTGGATGGACACAGGATTTCCCGGGAGACCGAGAAACGGGCGTCCTCGGACGGAGCCCAGCACGACCGGCTTGCCCGGCTGCATCGCGACGCGCCACATGTCGATGTGTCCCAGCTCTTCGACGACGTCCTTCACGAAGTCGTACTTACCGACGGCCACCCCACCCGACGAGACGATCAGGTCCGCGAGCGCGGCGGCGCGCTCGAACGCATCCACCACCACGGTCCTGTCGTCGGCAACGCCTCCGAGCGAGACCACCTCGGCCCCCGCGTCCTTCACGAGGGCCGCCAGCGCGACGGAGTTGGAGTCCCTGATCTGGCCGGGCCCGGGCTCCTCCTCCGGCGCGACGAGCTCGTCACCGGTCACGAGGATCGCCACCTTCGGTCCGCGCCGGACGCCCACGGGCGACGCCCCCAACGACGCCAGGAGCGCGAGCTCGCCCGGGCCCAGCTCGGTGCCTGCGCGCACCGCGACGTCGCCGGCACGGATGTCGTCGCCGGCAGCGCGCACGTGACGGCCACGCGTCGTCGCGGCTTTGAGCGTCACCTTCCCGTGCTTCTCGTCGGTCACCTCTACGGGGACCACCGCGTCCGCTCCGGGCGGCAGTGCGGCCCCCGTCATGATCCGGGCCGCTCCTCCGGCGCTCACCTCGAAGTCACCCGGGTCGCCGGCGCGCACCTCCCCGACGACGTCGAGCATCACGGGTGTGGCCTCGGACGCGTCCGCGCAGTCGGCTGCTCGCACCGCGAAACCGTCCATCGCGGAATTGTCGAAACGCGGAAGCGGATGCGCGGCCACGACGTCATGCGCAAGGACGAGGCCGTGCGCGTCCGCGACGACGACGTCGACGGCCTCGAGAGGCTGGACCGCGTCGAGGACGCGTCTACGCGCCTCCTCTACCCCCAGCATGGCTAGTCGATTCGCGCCGCGAGCTCGGTGATGAGCTCCTTCACCGGCTTCGCGAGATCGTCTCGCCTCAGCGCGAGCTCGAGCGTCGCGCGCAGCCAGTCCAGCTTCTTGCCCGCGTCGTAGATCGGCCCTTCGTGCGTGTACGCGAACACCGATCGCTCCTCCGCAAGCAACTGGATCGCGTCGGTGAGCTGGATCTCTCCACCGACGCCTGCGGACGTCTTCTCGATCGCGTCGAAGATCTCGGACTCGAAGACGTACCTGCCCCGCGCCGCGAGGTTCGAGGGTGCGTCCTGGGGGGCGGGCTTCTCGATCATGCGGCTGATCCGGATCACACCGGGCTCGACGTCGTCGCCGGCGACGATCCCGTACGAGGAGACGCTCTCCTCGGGCACCTCCTGGACGGCGAGCACGCTGCCGCCGTGACGCCCGAACAGCTCGATCATCCGAGCGAGCAAGGGGGCCTCGTCGCCGACGGGCTCCGGGACGATCTCGTCTCCGACCATCACTACGAACGGCTCACCCCCGACATGACGGCGCGCCGACAACACCGCGTGGCCGAACCCGAGAGGCTCTTTCTGGCGCACGAAGTGGATGTCGGCGAGATCCGCTATCGCGCGCACGCCCGCGAGCTCCTCGTCCTTGCCGGCGCGCTCGAGGTGGGCCTCGAGCTCGAGCGACCGGTCGAAGTGGTCCTCCAGCGAGCCCTTCCCCCGGCCCGTGATGATGAGGATGTCCTCGAGCCCGGCTCTGACGGCCTCCTCGACGACGTACTGGATCCCCGGCTTGTCGAGGACGGGAAGCATCTCCTTGGGCTGCGACTTCGTCGCCGGCAGAAAGCGCGTGCCCAGCCCCGCGGCGGGGAGGACGGCTTTGCGCACGGTCGTGGAGGAGGGGGCCATGCCCGAACCTTAATCCCGAGAACGCTCCGTCCAGAGAACCGGGCGCCCCCGAGCCACGTCTACAAGACGAGGCCGGGGGAACGGAGGTGCACGCGGATGAGTGCCCGAGGACGGTTCACGACGTCGATGGCCTGTGCCGCGGTGGCGCTCGTGCTCGTGACCCCGCAGGGGGCTGCGGCGGGCGGCGCGGTGTTCGATCTCGACGACGAGTTCTATTACTGGAATCAGGAAGTCGTCACCGCGACGAGCTTCAACAACGACATCAGAGGTGCGGGCTTTGCCGCGGACGGGCCGTGGTTCGGGTATCTGCGCATCAAGTTCGTGCCGTCGCAGAGAACGGGCCACGACTGGGCTCCGGTCCGAGACGTCTCGAAGGGAGCCGTCCCCCTCGGGCGCGTCACGTTCAATCGTCTAGACGGTTCGCTGTTTCGTGCGCGTCTCAGCTTCACCGTGCCTGAGGTCTCGCCGGGGAACTACGTCATCCAGCTCTGCAACCGTCCGTGCGACGAGCTACTCGGGGACATCGTCGGAGCCGGGTTGATCGTTACGCGCACCGAGACCGAGGCCGTCCTGTCGCGACAGATCGAGCGGAGTCGACTCAGGCTCACGCACCTGATCGACCGGGTCGCGCAGGGACTTGCGACGGCACATCACCGCGACGCGCAAAGCCGTAGATGAGACCGTGGACGAGTCATTGGCCGCGATGCGCAAGCGGTCGAGCGGCCCTCCGAACGACCGCGGTGCGCCACTGCCGTGGCCGACGGCCCTGACCGGCGTGTCGGTGGGAGCCCTCGCGGGATGGTGGGCGGGACGCCGCCCCGAACGACGACGGGGCCACGCCGCGCGGCCCGGCCACGACCCGCGCGCGTCACTCCCCTAGCTGCAGAAGTCGCCTGGAACCCCCGCGATCGTCTCGACGATCGCGGCGTCGCCTACGCGAGGATGGCGCCCATGCGGCCCGAGACCGACGCCCCGCAGCAACCTGCCCGCGCACGCGCGTCGCGGTTCCCGGGGATCACGATCGCCGTCGTCTCGGTGATCTTCGCCGCGCCTCTCGTCGCGATGTTCCTAGGCTCCTTGCGCGTGCCCGTACTCGCCGGCACGCCCGGCTCCGGCTGGCTCGACGGGGCGGACATCTGGTTCAACTACCGCGGCGCGATCGACACCGTGCCCTTGCTCGCGCAGCTGAGGAACTCGTTGCTGGTCGTCGCCGTCGCGGTTCCGGTGACGGTGCTGACGGCGTCGTGGGCGGGATTCGCGATAGTCACCTCGTCGGGCAGGCGCCGGCGGGCACTGCTCGTCGCGTCGTTGGTCGCGTTGATGATCCCCGCATCGGCTCTGTGGGTGCCACGCTTCGTCATGTTCAAGTGGCTCGGGCTGAACGACACTCTCATTCCGCTGATGGCTCCGGCCCTCATGGCGACGACGCCCTTTTATGTATTGGTCTTCACGCTCGCGTACGCGCGCATCCCCCGGACGTTGTACGAGGCGGCCGCCGTCGACGGACTCTCGCCTTTGCAGACGTGGGCGCGCGTCGCGTTTCCGCTGGCAAAGCCGGCGGTGTTCGCAGTCGCGGTCCTCGCATTCGTGTGGCACTGGTCGGACTTCGTGTCGCCGCTCATCTATCTGTCCAGTGGCGAGCACTTCACGCTCCCCATCGGCGTGCGGGCCCTCCAGGTAGCGGAGCCAAGTCGATTCCCGTATCTTCTGGCCGGCTCCGTGATCGCGACCGCTCCGTGCGTGCTCGCGTTCTTCACCGGACAACGCGCGTTCTTCAGACGAACACTGGGGGTTGGTTGACTTGCGTATAGGTACTTCGCGCGTAGTAGCGGCCGCGGTTGGCTGCGTGCTACTGGCGGGCGCGTGCTCGGGTCCTCGTCGAGGCGAGAGCGCGCGTGGAGGGGGCCGGGCGCGGACCGAGATCACCGTGCAGGTCTCGGGCGAGCCGGAAGAGACCGCCGTCTACCGTGGGCTCGCCGAGGAGTTCGAGAAGCAGAACCGCGACCTGAAGGTCGACCTCGTCGAGATCGCCGAGAAAGACGATCACCTCGCTCGTCTCGCGACCGCGTTCTCCGGTGGCACGCCCCCCGACGTGTTCCTCGTCAACTTCCGCGAGTACTCGCAGTTCGCGGTGCTAGGCGCGATCGCGCCCATCGGACCGATGCTGGAGGAGGCAGGGGTCGACGTCGACGACTACTACCCGCAGCCCGTCGAGGCGTTCACCTTCGACGGCGAGCTGACGTGCATGCCGCAGAACATCTCGTCGCTGGTCGTCTACTACAACGTGCACCTCTTCGAGGAGGCGGGGCTCGAGCCGCCGGCGGAAGGGTGGACGTGGGACGAGCTCCGTGCGACCGCGCAGGCGCTGACCGGCGACGGGAACCATGGCCTCGGCATCGAACCGTCGATAATCCGCATCGCGCCGTTCGTGTGGGGCAACGGCGGTGACATCGTCGACGACGCGGAGGCTCCGACGCGCTTCACGCTCGACACTCCCGAGGCGCGCGAGGCGCTCGAGTTCATCCTCGCGATGGTGCGCGACGACGGATCGGTCCCGAGCGAGGGCGATGTCGCGGCAAGGGACCTCGAGACGCGCTTCGGCCAGGGCACCCTCGGAATGCTGCTGTCGTCCCGGCGCGACACCCCGCAGTTCCGCGAGATCGACTCGCTCGACTGGGACGTCGCGCCTCTGCCGACCGGCCGTAAGCCCGCCGGGATCCTTCATTCGGACGCGTACTGCATCTCGCAGGCATCCGAAGACCACGACGCCGCCTACCGATTCGTCGAGTTCGCCACGGGCGAGACCGGCCAGGAGATCACCGCCGCGGCCGGCAGGACGGTCCCGTCGCTGAGATCGGTGTCGACCTCGACGGCGTTCCTCGACCCGGCGCAGCCGCCCGAGCACTCACAGGTGTTCCTGGACGGCATCCCCTACATCCGGAGGACTCCGGTCATCGCGACCTGGACCGAGATCGAGGACGCAGCCGAGGAGCTCTTGACGCGCGCGTTCTACGAGGATGGCTACACGATCGACCAATTGATCGAAGAGCTCGACGCCGCGACCCAGCCGCTGTTCGAGGAGGCGCGCGCGCCGTGACGATCTGGCTCCGGGGCGTCTCGAAGACATTCGCCCGCCCCGGGGGACGTGCGGCGCAGGAGGTGCGGGCGCTGGACGGGATCACTCTGGCCGTCGAGACCGCCGAGCTCATGGTCGTGCTCGGCCCCTCGGGATCGGGCAAGACGACGATGCTCCGGTGCGCCGCCGGGCTCGAGGAGATCGACGAGGGCGCGATCGAGATCGAGGGCCGCGACG
>DATBND010000313.1:0-7013 GCA_036554505.1 Actinomycetota bacterium
GTATCGGCGGAGTAGGGATTGACCCCGAGGGCGCGCGCGACCGTCGGGGCGATGTCCACGTTCTTGATCCGCAGTCTGGCTTCGGTCTTGCGGCTCAAAGGCGACCGTCGCGCCCCCCTTCCGGACAAGAGAAGAGTCGTGCGCGATTGCGGCAGGCCGAGGTGGCCGTGCGCGCCGGGGCCTCCCCGGTCCGCGGTGTTCGCAGGAACGATCATGAAGTCGCCTGCACGCGGGCTGTCGAGCTCGGCGACTATGCGCTCGTACGCGTATGGATAGGTGATCGCCGACGCTTTGATGAGATTGCGCGGTTCCTCGTCGGCGGTCGTCGCGCTGGCGGCCCGCTCCCGGGCGAGCGTAGCCAGCGCGGTCGCGCTCTACTTCGAGATCGGGTTCTTGCCCTTGACGACCTGCACGTCGAACGTCCACGCACGACCGGAGGCTCTGCGAGTGAAACAGATCGTTCCACGAGCGGCGTAGACCCAATAGACCGTGCCCCGCCTCCGGCAGCCTTCTCGTGGCTTTTGGCCTCGCCGCATAGTGATCACCAAGTCGACGTCGCGATTGTCGAGGAGCAGACGTAAGGCCTTCTCGAAGACCTTCTCCTCACTCACGTCGAGGCCTTGGTCGCCGGGCGGGTGATCGGCGAAATGGTTGGCAAGAACCGTAGGTGGGGCCGTGCTCATCACCAGCAGCACGGCGAGGGACGCCGCTGCCAAACGGGGCCTCGCGACGCCCATCGCACCATCCACGCTTCGACGGTTGGTCACGCTCGCACCCTCCGCCCTTCCTTCCGAGGCGGGTCCACGCTCCTTCTTTGGTGCCAAACGGTCGCTGGACGACCGCTGGCAACCAAAGAAGGAGCGTGCCTGTCGTGACTCGTTGCGCTTACTCCGCGGGGCCTCCGCACGGGGGAGTGCAGTTCGCTTCCCCCAGCCAGAGCTTCAGGGTCTTGTCGCCGCCCGGCGTTTGGAACGAGCTCATGTCCAAGGTGTAGCCGCCGCAGTCCGGCGTCTCGACCCCGTCGAGCTGCTCGGCCGTCTGCTCCGAGTGGCCCCCCGATCCGGTGCCGTCGGTCTCGCCGGGGATGACCGGAGCCGGGTTGTAGCCACCGGCGCTCGCGGCCTCGGTGCCGTCGGCGTTGTTGAGGTAGATGTCGTAGTCCTCCCCGACCTCCATCTCGAAACGCACCCAGAGCCCGGCGCTCGCCGCGGCCGTGTCGACCTGGATGTTGCGGAAGGCCGACGTCCCGTCCGGGGGTGCGCCGCCGATCGCCGGAGCCGTCGCGACCGTGACCTCTATCGGCGCGGCCTCGGTTGCCGTGTCGGTGACGATCGAGGTCTCGGCGCCGGCTCCCTCCTCGCCGGGCACGTACGGCGCGCACGCCTTTCCGCCGCCGGTGCCGCTACCGCCGCCACCTCCGCCGGTGCCGCCGCCACCGCCCGTGCCGCCGCCACCGCCCGTGCCGCCTCTCTTCTTCTTGCACTTCTTCTTGTACTTGCGCTTGGCCTTCTTCGACTTCTTGGCCTTCTTCTTGAGCTTCTTGCACTTCTTCGACTGCTTGGTCGGGCCCGCCGCCGTGCTCGTCGAGGAGCCGGAATCGGCGGTCGAGTGTGAGGCACCTGCGGGCACGCCCGACATCCCGAGCACCAGCATGCAGGCGAACAACAAGATGCGGAGTCGTCTGGACATGAGCTTCTCCTTTGAATAGTGGCGTGAGCGTCGCTCCAACGCCCTTCGCCGCCTGCCCGGCGGTCCGCCGTGCGCTCATTAATCGTTCGCCGGGGGGCCGGGGTCACCTGCATCGCAACGCGACCTCGGCGGCCCTCGATCGCCATTGGGGGCTAGCCCGGCCCCCTCGCCCTGCGTATTGTTGGGTCACGGGGAGGGCTCAGTCGGAGGAGCGGATGCGGACGGCAGCGGCACCCAAACACGACGAGCGTGCGGCTCGACGCCGCTTCGGCCCCGCTCGCCTCGCGGAGGACGATCATGCTCACGCGTGAGGAGAGGCGTCGCCCCGAGCCCGGCTCCCTGCAGCGCAACCAGCGCGCCGCCGACACCCCGGTTCGCTCGGTGGGCTACGACGATGCCAAGAACGAGAACGAGGCTCGCCGTCATACGTGGAGCCTCTCCACGCTCCCGATCCACGCCCCGCAACGGCCGGAACCTCGGGCGTCGGGCGCGCCGCTACCGGCGACCGTCGCGGCTGACATGGGGCGCGCGTTCGACGCCGACTTCAGTCGCGTTCGGTTCCGTGAGGCGTCGTTGCCGCGCGGTGTCGTGGCGTCCAATCGCGGCGATGAGATCGCGTTCGGCAGGGGCATGCCACTGCCGGGAGTGGAGCTCGCCGCTCCATCGCTCGCTCACGAGCTCGCGCACGTCATGCAGAGGCGAAACGGAGCCGTCGAGAGTGCGGGCTCCGCGGCCGAGCACGAGGCGAGGAGCGCCGCTACCGAGGTGATGAAGGGGGGTCGCCCCCGAATCACCGTGGGCGCGCCTGCTTCGAGAACGCTTCATAGCAAGCTTTCTGATCAGCTCGATGCCGCGGCGGCCGCAGGCAAAGGCAAGATCTTCGATCTTCTTCGCGCCAACCCGTCGCTCGGAGACGCCGACGCGCGCGCGTCGCTCAAGAAGATCTTCGCGGCGGGAACGGACGACCTGTGGCTGGCGGAGACCCTCCTCGACAACGGGCCGGAGGCGTTGTGGACGCCCACCCTCGTAACGGAACGCGTCAGGCGCGCTACGACGAACAAGTGGGCCGCCGAGCCCGGCGACATAGCGGCCGACCTCGCCGATCCCTACGGCACCAAGTCACCACCCCGCGTGCGCGCGTTCTTCTTCCCCGGCAAGACCGCGCGGCGCGCGCTCATCATCGGAGGCGTGCACGGCACGGAGCAACAGGGCGCCAAGACGGTCGAGGAGCTGCGCACCGTCTTGCGAGCGCGATCACTCGCCGGGAACCCTCCGCACTTCACGACGATCCTCATCCCGACGCTCATCGAGCAGACGCATAAAGGGGGGACGTCGGCCGGAGCGCGGCACGTCCCGGGAGGGATGGGACGAACCGCGAAGGGCACGCTCGAGAAGTCGAGGAGCATCGAGCCAAACCGGAATTTCCCGCTGCCCGGAGAGGACCTCGCCGCGGCGAAGGCGCGCGGCGCAAGTGGGGCTACGGATCCAGAGCTCGTCTTTCGCGATGCGTCGGGGGCCGTTCGCCCAGCGCAGGACACTGCTAAGACGGCTACGGCGAACGCGCAAACCGGGACGAGCATCAGGATGATCGCCGAGACGCGCATCCTCATCTCGTTGATCGAACGCTTCCAGCCCGAACGGCTCGCGTCGATCCACGCTCATAGCCTCAAGACGGTCGTCGGCGACGCGCCGGGCATCTTCGTCGATCCCCGAGGTATCGATCCCGCAACCAAAGCCGTTACGAATCAGGGACAGGTCGACGAGGACGACCGACTCGCCGCAGCGATGGCGCGCGAGGGCACGAAGAGGTGGTCGAAGGGCGGCGTGACGGTCCCCGGCCTCAAGGGTGGCCAGGCCGACCCGTTCGTCGGGAACGCCCCCGGCAAGTCCGGCGCGTCCGTGCGTTACTCGAGCACTTCCACGCCCGAGGGCAACTCACTCGGGACGTGGGCGCCCGTTCCCACCGTCGCCGGCAAAGCCGGCGCGACGGCCAGCAGGCCGGGAATCACGACGGTCACCGTCGAGATCCCGCAATGGTCGTCTCCGGCTCAAACCGCGGCCCAGCGCGAGATCATCGAGCTCCACCGCGATCTGCTCCTGGAGATCTTCCTCGGGGACCCTTCGGCCGTCACGCCGGCGGCCGGCTCGAAGACTCCCTGACACGAGCGCCGCAGATGTCATTCGTGACGTCAGGGGCAGGGCGCGACCTCGCGGTCCTCGCCGTCGTTGGTTTCTGTAGTGGCACTATAGGTAGCCATAGTTCCGTTGCGGGGGAGGAATCATGAAGCGCACGCCCGTCCTATCTCTTATGGCCTGCTTGGTCGTGCTCGGCTCCGCCGGGCCTGCGGCCGCCGACCACACCGCGCCGCGCACGGCGCTCTCGTCCACCGATCCGGCGCCTGCCCCTCAGGGCCAGACCGCGGGTGAGGGCACGTGGGAGTACATCTTCGGGCTGCCTCCCAACCCCGGGACCGACCTCGAGATCTTCCGCTCCGGGGGGCGTCTGTACTCGTCTTCGGGAACGCTCGGAGGCGCGCCCGAGCAGCACGTCGGTCAACGGATCGTGCAGCTCGTCGACGACAAGGGCGAGGTGGCTCCTGCCTGGGTCGCCGACCACGGCTCGGGCGCGTGCCCGACGAACGCATCGGCCGCGACGGGTCTCCAGCACGATGCGTCGATCGCGCGCCGCAACGGCGTGCAGCTCGTCGTCGACACGACCGACTCGGCCGGGCCCGAAGGCCGGTGCCACGACCCCAGCGGCGGTGGGCTCGAGCTGATCGACGTCACCGGCATACACAAGGACGACATGGAGCCGCGCGAGGTGCACCTCACGCGGCATCAGGGCACGAGCCACAACGCGACCGTCGACGCGACGCGGCCGTGGATCATCTACAACTCGAGCTCGACGTTCTCGTCGACTCCCGGCGCGCAGATCGACGTCGTCGACGTCCGATCGTGCCTCAAGAAGGGTCAGAGCCTCGAGAAGCGGCGCGCGTCGTGCAAGCCCAAGGTCTATCGGATGCAGTTCGAACCGGGTTGGACCACCAACGTCGACCGCAACGGCGAGCCGATCGAGGGCTACGACTCCTCGTGCCACGATATCTACGCGACGAAGGGCCGCATCTACTGCGCGGGTCTCAGCGCCACCGCTATCTTCGACGTGAGAAAGCTCACGAACAAGAAGACCGGCGCGGTCCGAGGCAAGCCGCTCGACTGCGAGATCATCGACGGGACCGGCACGGGGGCAAAGGTGACGGACTGCGCCGCCCTCCCGGAGCCGGGCGAGGGCGAGGCGATCCCGCAGGCCAAGGGATGGAAGTTCCTCGGCAGCACGCACCATCCGGGCCGCGACTGTGGGCCGGGCCCCGAGCCCCCCAACCCGACGAACTGCAACAACAACTTCAACGTGCCGTCGCGCGAGGGGATCGCCGTGTCGCACGAGTCCGTCCCGACGCCGGACGGCAAGTACATGTTCGTCACGGACGAGCGCGGCGGCGGCATCGTTCCGGGCGGCGCGTCGTGCGCGCCCGAGAGCGAGAACCCCTACGGCAACGGCGGTGTGCACATGTACGACATCCGCGATCCGTCGAACATCAAGTACGCGATGACGCCCGAGGACCAGAAGGCCGTCTTCATCGGGTCCGTCCAAGTGCCGCAAGGCACGTTCTGCACGGCGCACCGCATGGAGCTCGTGAAGGGTGAGCAGCGATTCTTCATCTCGTGGTACAGCCAGGGGACGAAGGTCGTCGACTACTTCTTCGACAGCGCCGGCAAGGTCGTCTTCCGCGAGACCTCTGCATTCGTGCCCGAGGGCGCGAACCAGTGGGCCGTCCAGCCGTTCAAGACGGTGACGAACGACGACGGGACGAAGACCTACTACCTGATCGCCTCGGACATCGCGCGCGGGATCGACGTCTTCTCGTGGACGGGGCCGCCGAACCCGAAGGGCACCCCGCCTCCGTCGGCGGCCGAGCTGGGCCCCCTGGAGTCACGGGTGTTCGGGGGCGCCAACTCGGTCGGCTTCGCGCCGATGCTGCACGGAGGCTAAGGAGACTACGGTTTCGGAGAACCGACGAGCGGCGACCACCGTCTAACACCTGACGGCCCGGGCGACGGGGGAGACGGCCCCCGGCGGGTCGGGGGAGGTGATCGTCGATGACTCACCGGCGAAGGGCGGCCATCGGGACGCTCGTGGGAGTGGCTCTCGCATTGGTCCCCGCGGCCACCGCGAGTGCGAGCGGCGGGGGCGGATGCGGGGCTCCCGTGACCAGCGCGGAGGGCACCGCGATATCGATCGAGCGATCCTGCTTCCGGCCGACGGTCCTCTTCGCCCAGCCGGGCGACACGGTGAGATGGACGAACAAGGACGGCGTGCCTCACAACATCGGTGGGGCGAACATGGCGTGGGGCAGCTTCGAGAATTTCCGCAGGAACAACTCGGTGAGCTACGCATTCGACGAGGCCGGTGTCTACTCGTACGTGTGCACACTGCATCCAGGGATGGTCGGAACGGTGGTCGTCGGGGACCCCGTGCCCGGGGAGACGATCCCGGTCGACTCGGTACGGCGGATCGCGCGGGTGAGCGCCGTCGAGCCCGGGCCCCTGACCCCGGCGACGGAGAAGTCGAGCGACGCCGTGCTGTTGCTGACGGCGATCGGGGTGCTCGTCGCCGCGACCGCGCTGGCGGTCGGCCGCAGGGTCCGCCGTCACGGCTGATCCTCGGCCGGAGGTGGCTCGGCGCCGTCGCGCTGACGCTGCTGGTCGCGGCGACGTCGTGCGAGTCGCAACCCGACCAATCGTCTCCTCCGGCTGAGTCTCCGGTCGAACGCGCGTCGCCGCGAGGGGGCATCAGCCTCGAGCAGGTCGCGACGCTCGATCAGCCGGTGGGCATGGCGGCAAGAGCCGGGGACGACGCTCTCTACTTCGCGCAGAAGACCGGGCGTGTCGTTGCCGTTCGGGACGGGGAGGTCGCGGAGCGGCCGGTGCTGGATCTCTCGGGCGAGGTGTCACAGGGCGGAGAGCAAGGGCTGCTCGGCCTCGCCTTCTCGCCCGACGGAGCACTGCTCTATACGAATCACACCGATCGCGACGGCAACACGCGCATCACGGAGTGGGCGATGGGCGAGTCGGGCGTGGTCGTGAGCGCGTCGCGCCGGGAGATCCTCTTCGTCGAGCAACCGTTCAGCAATCACAACGGAGGCAACCTCGCGTTCGGCCCCGACGGCTATCTCTACATCGGGTTGGGTGACGGGGGAAGCGCGGGCGATCCGATGGACAACTCGCAATCGCTCGGCTCCCTTCTCGGCAAGATGCTGCGGATCGAT
>DATBND010000352.1:0-8077 GCA_036554505.1 Actinomycetota bacterium
CGCGGTCGACCCCGAAAAGCAAAGAGGCCTGTAGGTCGGACAACCAGGCGCCAGTCCCCGGCTGGCGCCTGAGACAACACCAGGCGCCACCCCCGGCGCGCCTGGGACAACACCAGGCGCCACCCCCGGCGCGCGCCTGGGACAAATAGCTGCCTTCCACGCAGCGTCGCAGGTCGGGGCACAGTCCGCGTGCCCCGGCCTCGGCGCGCCGCTCTGGGTCACCGACGAGATCCTCTACTGGGTCGACTACAACCGCGGATCGACATCATGCACTTCACCGGCAAGCCCTAGCAGGATCGAGCCTGTGCCTTCGTGGAAAGCCGCTGATGTGCTAGCGTATCTGCTAGCGTAGCTCCGTGAGTAGGGAGGACAAGCAGCTTGAGAGGCTACGACGGCACGAGAGGGATGCCTCGCCGGACTTGGTCGACAGCGTCCTGTCGACGTGCGGGTTCCAGCTAGATCGGCAGAGGGGATCGCACAAGCTGTTTCGCGATCCGGCCACTGGTCGGAAATTCTCGTATCCGGCCCACCGACCGGTGGGCGTCCATTACGTAAGGGAGCTCATTCGACTGCTCGAAGATCGGGACCGAGGCAGAGATAGTTAGGTAGATAGAGATAGATAGATAAAGCAAAGAGGTGGAGATGGGTCGTCGAACGAAAGATCCGAGCGAAGAGCTTCGGCTTCTTCTCGA
This sequence comes from Actinomycetota bacterium, assembly GCA_036554505.1. GTDB lineage: Bacteria > Actinomycetota > CADDZG01 > CADDZG01 > WHSQ01 > DATBND01. The sequence goes on from DATBND010000352.1 coordinate 693, forward strand.
CCATCCGTGGACTATCGAGGTCCGGCGCTACGAGGACGGGCATTACTTCGCCAGGATCAAGGAGCTCCCGGGATGCATGACCGAGGCCGATAGTAAGTCAGAGGTCCTGGACGCCCTTGAAGAGGCGCAGTTGCTGTGGCTGGAATCGGCGTTGGACAATGGCGATCACATCCCCCTGCCTGCCGCCGATGAGAACTACTCCGGCAAGATCTTCGTCCGGACTTCACCGAGGCTTCATCGGGAAGTTGCCGAGGCCGCTGAGAGCCAGGGGATCTCCATGTCTCAGTTCGTCGCCGAGGTCTTGGCGGGCGTCGTCGGCGTGAAGGACGCAATCAAGAGTCGACGCGCAAGGCGTTCGGTCCAAACGGAGGAGGCCCATCGTGGATAACCGCAATGCAAGATCTGCCGACGTTCAGATGGAACCGATCGATGCGTTACTGCTGGTCGTAATGGGCGGCCTCGTCGTGGCTCTAGGCAAGCGAGGAGTGGTGGCCCTTTTGGCGTCGATCTCTGCGGTGCTGGTCGGCTCTCGCGTCATTCCGCGATTCGCCGCAAGTCAATTGCCTACCTTGATCGAGAAAGGACTTCGCGAAGGCGATGGCAAGTTTGCCCTCGCCAATGCGCTGACGCGGATTGCGGTGTTCTGGAGTCTTGATCTTGGCGAGAAGCGGTTCATACCGCCTCAGTCAGCCGCTTAGCCGCCTCGTCTGCGCCTCGCATACTGACTCGCGACGGGCAAACATTCGTTCCACCCCCGCCACCTGCCGTAGGGGTCGGACGTCAGGCGCGGTCGAGGCCCCTGAACGCGTCGGCGCCGGTGCCCACGTCGGGGTCGTTGCTCTTGGCCTGCTCGAGCATCGTGACGAACTCGTCCTGCGGAGACGGCTGGCCGAGCTCGTCGAGAAGCTCGAGCGTGCGGGCCGCGTAGCGCAGCACCTGGATCGTCTCTATCCCGCCGACGTCGTTGAAGAACCACCCGCAGCTCGTGAACATAGACATCGAGCTCTCCTGGAGCGCGAGCAGCGTCTGCGCGGCGGCGCGGCCGGCGTCGTTCAAGGGCGCGCTCGCGTTGCGACCGATGACGTGGTCCACGCTGACCTCACCGGTGAGCGCGCGCACGTAGTCGTCGCGTGCCGCCCACGGATCGGCGAACAGCCTTCCTCCGACGCGCTCGAACGCGTCGTCCGCCGCGGCCTGAACGATCTCGAGAGCGTCTCGAAGGGGGCCGCGCCACGCCTGATTCCACCCGTCCTCGCCACCGGTGGAGCAGCCGCAGTCCTCCTTCCACCGGCCGAGGCCGTGCGCGCACGACCACGACGTACCCCCCGGCCGCAGGCGGACCTCGCGCTCGGGCTGATGGGCGTCGAGAAAGGCGGCGTAGTTGGTCACCTCGACGTCGCGTTTCTCGGCCTCCACGAACAACGCGTACGCCAGGCCGAGGTCGGTGAAGACGTGGTGGTGTCCGTAGGTCTCGCCATCCGTCGCGGCATGGACGAGCCCCCCGTCGACGACGCGCGCGGCGAACAGATCGACGAAGCGCTCGGCGGAGGACCCCGCGTCGCCGAACGCGATCGAGTGCGAGATGTCGCCGTCGTAGAAGAACACGGCAAGCGACCGGCCCGAGCCGTCCCGATGCTCGTAGCGATACGCGACCCGCGTCTCGAGCGACTCGTCCTCGACCGCTCGCCAATCGCCGCCGAGCTCCCTCCACGCGGCCCCCTGGCCCGGCGCCAAGATCGTGAAGGCGACACCTTCGTCGATGAGCACGCCGAGCGTGGCGTCGTCCGCGGCCGTCTCGGGCAACCACATCCCCGCGGCGTCGCGGCCGAAGCGGTGACGGAAGTCGGCCAGCCCCCATCGCACCTGCGTGCGCGCGTCCCGCATCGATCCGAGCGGGAGGATCGTGTGGTGATAGGCCTGCGCGAGCGCGTTGCCGTGGCCCAAACGCTCCCGGCTCACCTCGTCCGCCCGGACGATCTCTCGATAGGTCTCGGCGTCGGCGCGCTCCATCCATTGCATCAACGTAGGGCCGACGTCGAACGACAAGCGCTCGAAGTTGTTGACGACGCGCTCGCCGTTCTCCGACGGGATGCGCGCGAACGCGTTCGGCCGGTACGCCTCGGCATGCACGCGCTCGTTCCAATTCGGAAACGGGGCCGCGCTTGTCTGCGGATCGATCTCCTTCGTCCAGGGGTTGTCGCGCGGGGGCTGGTAGAAGTGCCCGTGAACCGCTATCTGTAGAGCCACACAGCCCCAAGCGGCGGGAGCGTGATGAGCGCCGAGTGCTCGAGGCCGTGCCACGGCTTCGCCTCGGCGACTACGGCGCCCATGTTCCCTACGTTCGCGCCCCCGTACGCGGTCGCGTCGGTATTGAGGACCTCCTCGTACTCACCGGGCCCCGGCAGGCCGAGGCGCCAGCCCGTGCGAGGCACAGGCGCCAGGTTCGCGATGCACACCAGATGCTTGGCCCCCACCGCGTCGGACCTGAAGAACGAGAGCACGTTGTTGTCGGCGTCGTTGGCGTCGATCCACTGAAAGCCCTCGGGCGTGAAGTCACGCTGCCACAGCGCCGGGATAGCGCGGTACACGCGATTGAGGTCCGACACGAGGCTCTGGACGCCCTCGTGATGCGCGTCCTCGACGAGGTGCCAGTCGATGCTCGAGTCGTGGTCCCACTCGCGCTCCTGGCCGATCTCGGCCCCCATGAACAAGAGCTGCTTTCCGGGATGGGCCCACATGAAGGCGAAAAGCGAACGGAGGTTGGCGAACTTCTGCCACCGGTCGCCGGCCATCTTCCCCAGCAGCGATCCCTTTCCGTGCACGACCTCGTCGTGCGAGAGAGGCAGGACGAAGTTCTCGCTGAACGCGTACATGAGGCTGAACGTCAGTTGGTTGTGGTGATAGCGGCGGTAGATGGGCTCCTTGGAGAAGTACGACAACGTGTCGTGCATCCACCCCATGTTCCACTTGTAGCCGAATCCGAGGCCGCCGAGATGCACCGGGCGGCTGACGCCGGGCCATGCGGTCGACTCCTCGGCGAGCATCAGCGCCCCCGGCACCTCGCCGTGCACCACGGTGTTGAGCTCCTTCAGGAACTCGATCGCCTCGAGGTTCTCGCGGCCCCCGAACTGGTTCGGCGCCCACTGACCTTCCTCGCGGCTGTAGTCGAGATACAGCATCGAGGCGACCGCGTCCACGCGCAGGCCATCGACGTGGAGCTCGTCCAGCCAGTAGAGCGCGTTCGCGATGAGGAAGTTGCGGACCTCGTTGCGTCCGTAGTTGAAGACGAGCGTTCCCCAGTCGGGATGCTCGCCCTTGCGCGGATCGAGGTGCTCGTAGAGGGCAGTGCCGTCGAAGCGCGCGAGCGCCCATTCGTCCTTCGGGAAGTGGGCGGGCACCCAGTCCACGATGACTCCGACGCCGGCTTGGTGAAGCGTGTCGACGAGGTAGCGGAAGTCGTCCGGCGAGCCGAAGCGCGCGGTCGGCGCGAAGTAGTTGCTGACCTGGTAGCCCCACGAGCCGCCGAACGGATGCTCGGCTATGGGCAGCAGCTCCACGTGCGTGAAGCCCATCTCGACGCAGTAGTCGGCCAGGAGTGGGGCGATGTCGCGATACGAGAGCGACACGCCGTCGTGCGTCCGGCGCCACGAACCGAGGTGCACCTCGTAGATCGACATCGGCGCGGCCTGGGAGTCCTTCGTCGCGCGCGCGTCCATCCACGCCGCGTCACCCCACTCGTAACCGGACTCGTAGACGATGCACGCGTGTTTCGGCGCCTCTTCCGTTGCGAAGGCATAGGGGTCGGCCTTCAGGATGAGGTCGCCCTGAGCCGCGACGACCTCGAACTGATACATCGCGCCGGGCCCGATTCCCGGGACGAACAGCTCCCAGATGCCCGAGCTGCCGAGTGTCCTCATCGGGTTGAGGCGGCCGTCCCAGCTGTTGAAGTCCCCGACGACGCGGACGCTCCGCGCGTTCGGAGCCCAGACCGCGAACGCGACGCCGTCGATGCCCCGCTCGGTCCGCGGGTGCGCCCCGAGCTTCTCGTAGAGCCGTCTATGGCTGCCCTCGCCCGCGAGGTGGATGTCCAGCTCCCCGAGCGTGGGAGGGAAGCTGTAGGCGTCTCGGAGGGTAAAGGTCCCGTCGGCGTATCCGACCTCGATCTCGTAGTCGTCCACGTTCCCGTCGACCGTGCCCTCGAACAGTCCCGCGGGATGCGCGCGTTCCAACTTGGCGGCAACCTCGCCGTCGATGCGCACCTGGACCGTCTGCGCCTCGGGCCTCCACGCGCGCACGACCGTCCCGTCGCCCGCGGGATGTGCCCCGAGCAACGAGTGAGGGTCGCGGATCTGGCCCGTGACGAGCCGCTCGACCTGGTCGGTCGGAGCGGCCCCGCGCGGCGCGCTCACGCCGGGCTCCCGTTGCCGTTGAGCGCGCGGGAGAGACCTCGTATGGGGATGTGCGCCCAATCGGGCCGATGGTTCTGCTCGTAGCCGATCTCGTAGATCGCCTTGTCGATCTCGAACACATCGACCATCGTCAGCAGGTCGCCGCGATCGGAAGGAAGGAAGCGACCCTCGTGTGCACGGGTGAGGTAGGCGCTGAGAAAACGCTCGCGAGCGAGCTCCTCCCATGCGTGCGCCCACGGCTCGAGCCGCGCCCATTCGTCCGTGCCCGAAGTTGCCCGCTGCATCAGGGCCGCCGACGCCGCGTAGCCAAACGATCGAAGCATCCCCGCAACGTCTCGCAACGGCGATTGCTTCCTTCGCCGCTCGGACAACGGACGCGCCGGTTCTCCCTCGAAGTCCAGCATCATCCAGCCGCGCGGCGTCGCGAGCACCTGGCCGAGGTGGAAGTCGCCGTGGACGCGCGTCTTCACGCCGGCATCGGCGATCTCCCGGAAGTCGTCGAGGCGGGCGTCGAGGGCCGTCTCCAGACCGGCGAGCTCGTCGGGCAAACCGCGTACGACGCGCCCAAAGGACAGGGAGAGGGTCGCGGCCCAGTCGAGCAGATCGTGCTCGTCGACGGGCTCGGGCATGAGGTCGTGCTCTATCTCCTCACGGGCGAGCAGCACGTGTAGGGACGCGGTCGCGTCGCCGAGTTGCTCGATGGCGTGGAGGAACTCGCCGGTGCGCTCCTCGGTCAGCGCGACCCGGTCCTCCGCGGCATCGGCGTCGTCGACCTCGTCGTAGAGCCCGTTGACCCGCGCGAGCGCCTCCTCCCATCCGTCGATGCCGTCGGGGATGAATCTCTGAGCGACGCCGAGGTCGATCGAGACGTCGGCACCGTCCACCTCGCCCTCGTAGATGGCCTCACCGACTTGCGACGGGACATGCGCGAATCCTTCGTTGGTCAGCAGCCTGTTCAGCTCGAGATCCGGGTTCGGTCCGATCGCAAGTTGCCGGAACAGCTTGAAGATGACCGTCTCGTCGAGCACGAGCGACGTGTTGCTCTGCTCGGCGCCGATGAGGCGAATGGATGCTTCGCCCGGAGGTGGCGCGAGCGGGTCGAGGCCCGGCCCCCCGAACTGGAACACGCCGCTGGAACCCTTGATGCTCGAGCCGTGCACCATGAGATCGCCGAGCACACGCAAGCGATCGAGGTCGGACTCCGCCTCGTCCGCGGTTCCGTCCTCGTGCACGAGCAGCGGGATCTGATACAGCGCGCTCGGCCCGTCGGTGAACGTGACGCGCGCGATGCCGAGCACCAGCGCCGGGGGCCCGTCCTCGACTATCGCCTCGTCGACCATGGCGATCCCCGCGACGGTCCGGCCTTTGTGGCCGAACCAGCGCTTGTCGGGAAGGCGGTCGAGCAGGCTGCTCACGTCAGTCGTCACTCGTCACTTCCTTCATTTGTCAGTTGGAACCAGTAGAAGCTGTGGGCACCGAAGGTGAGGAGGTAAGGGAGCTCTCCGATCCTGGGAAAGCGCTCTCGCCCCAGCATCTCGACCGGGTACATACCCTCATACTCCGACAGATCTAACTCGGCCGCCTGGGCGCGGTTGGACAGGTTGTTCACGCACAGGATGCGGTCCTCGTCGAGCGTACGGACGTAAGCGAATATCGCCGGGTTCACGGGGTGCAGCGCCTTGAACGAGCCGAGCCCGAAGAGCGGGTGCTCCTTGCGCACCGTCAGCATCCGGCGGAACCACTGCAGGAACGAGTGCTGGTCGCGCAGCTCGGCCTCGACGTTCAGAGCCTGATAGCCGTACACCGGATCGAGAAGCGGCGGCAGGTAGAGCTGCGCGAAGTCCGCGGTCGAGAAACCGGCGTTGCGATCGCCCGTCCACTGCATCGGCGTGCGCACTCCGTCGCGGTCTCCGAGGTAGATGTTGTCGCCCATCCCGAGCTCGTCGCCGTAGTACACGATCGGCGTCCCGGGAAGCGACAGCAACATCGCGTGGAAGAGCTTCATCTGGTCGACCGAGTTCTCGAGGAGCGGCGCGAGCCGGCGCCTGATCCCCAGGTTCAGCTTCATGCGCGGGTCCTTGGCGTACTCGTTGTACATGTAGTCGCGCTCTTCGTCGGTCACCATCTCGAGCGTGAGCTCGTCGTGGTTGCGCAGGAAGATCCCCCACTGACACGTCTCGGGGATGGCAGGGGTCTGCTCGAGTATCTCGACGATCGGATAGCGGACCTGCCGTCGCGCGGCCATGAACATACGTGGCATGAGCGGGAAGTGAAACGCCATGTGGCATTCGTCGCCGTCTCCGTCGCCGAAGTAAGGCACGACGTCCGCCGGCCACTGGTTGGCCTCCGCCAGCAGCACGACGTTTTCGTAACCCTTGTCCACCTCCGAGCGGATGCGCTTCAGGAACTGATGGGACTCGGGGAGGTTCTCGCAGTTGGTGCCGTCGCGTTCGAACAGGTAGGGGACCGCGTCGAGCCGAAAGCCGTCGAGGCCGAGGTCGAGCCAGAAGCGCACCACGGCCAGCATCTGCTCTTGCACCTCTTCGTTGTCGTAGTTGAGGTCGGGCTGATGGCTGAAGAAGCGGTGCCAGTAGTACGCGCCGGCCTCCTCGTCCCACGACCAGTTAGAGCGTTCGGTGTCCACGAAGATGATGCGCGCGTCCGGGTAGCGCTCCTGGTTGTCGGACCACACGTACCAGTCGCGCTTGTCCGAGCCCGGCTTGCGCGACTCCTGGAACCACGGATGCTGGTCGGAGGTGTGGTTGACGACGAGGTCGGCGATCACGCGGATCCCGCGTGAGTGGGCCGCGTCGAGGAACTCCATGAAGTCGTTCAACGTCCCGTACTCGGGCAGGATCGAATAGAAGTCGGAGATGTCGTAACCACCGTCGCGCAGAGGCGACTGGTAGAAGGGCAACAACCAGATGCAGTCGACCCCCAGCCATTCGAGGTAGTCGACCTTCTGAGTCAGCCCGG
>DATBND010000041.1:0-5911 GCA_036554505.1 Actinomycetota bacterium
TGCAGAACCGGGAGCTCGCCGACTTCTACACGCCATGGCAGACGATGAACAAGACGAGCCCGATCGCATCCGGCGCAGGCTGGGGCAAGGACTACCCGGACCCGTTGACGTTCGTCGGAACGCTCTTCGACTCGGAGAGCATCCTGCCGACCGGTAACACGAACGTGCCGCTCGTGGGCCTGACTCCGGAGCTTGCCACTGCAGGCAAGATCGCGGATCTCCCCGGGCGCGTCCTGAAGGGCATCCCCAGTGTCGACGCAGACATCGACGCGTGCAACGAGTTGCTCGGTGCCGAGCGCAACGACTGCTGGGTGGAGCTCGACAAGAAGCTCATGGAAGAGGTCGTCCCGTGGGTCCCGTATCTGTGGGCTAACAACAACACGGTGATCTCGGAAGCGGTTACGCAGTGGGAGTTCGACCAGTTCTCCGGCTACACCGCATGGGCTCACGTCGCAGTGGACGAGTCGAAGCAGAGCGGGCTCTAGACAAGCCCATGAAGCAAGAGGGATCGGGGAGCCGTCCGTTCGGGCGGCTCCCCTCTCTCGCTGGAGAGGCCGCCGATAAGTAGTATGTCGGCCGAGGGAGACCCCCGGGGTCGCCCTCACGGGATAGAGAGGGATAGCGATGGGCCGCTACATCACCCGAAGGCTGCTCTATCTGGTCTTGGTCCTCCTGATCATCTCGATGATCACGTTCGTGATCTTCTACGTCCTGCCTCCGATCGATCCCGCCACGGCCTTCGCGGGGAAGCAACCCACACCACAGATCGTCAACGAGGTCAAACGTCAGTTCGGCCTCGACAAACCGTTGTGGCAGCAATACGGCTTGTTCATCGGACGCTTCGTGGCGGGCGACGAGTACGGCTGGCCCGGGATGGGCTTCTCGTATTACACGCGCTCGCCCGTGAAGGAAGAGGTGTTCAGCCGCGCCTTCGTCAGCGTGCAGCTAGCCGTCGGTGCTGCCGTCGTGTGGCTGCTGCTCGGCATCCCCATCGGCATTGTGTCGGCGTTGAAGCGAAGATCGGTGGTCGATCGGGCCGCCATGGGCTTCGCCTTATTCGGCGTGTCCGCCCCCGTCTTCTGGTTGGGCTTGATGGCGCTGTTCATATTTTGGGAGAAACTCCAGCTCTTACCCGGCACGGGGTTCACCCCGTTCTCAGAGAATCCCGGCGAATGGTTCGGCCACCTGATCATGCCGTGGGTCTGCCTCGCGCTCCTGTTCGCCGCGATCTATGCGCGCCTCGTTCGAGGGCAGCTGATCGAGACGATGTCCGAGGACTACATAAGGACGGCCCGGGCCAAGGGCCTGCGCGAGCGGACGGTCGTGACCAAGCACGGCCTGCGCGCGAGCCTCACGCCCGTCGTCAGCGCCTTCGGCGTGGACTTCGGGACGTTGCTCGGCGGGGCGATCATCACCGAGACGGTGTTCAACATCCCCGGATTGGGGATCTACGTCGTCCAGGCGGTGCGCCAGGGTGATTTGCCCACGGTCCTCGCCGTCACGGTGTTAGCGGCGTTCTTCATAACGTTCATGAACCTGATCGTGGACATCGCGTACGCCTACCTCGATCCGCGCGTAAGGTACTCATAGACAACACATGACGCCGACGCCGCTGGGGGACTCTATTGGCTGACGTACTCCTCGAGGTCAACGACCTCAGGGTTCACTTCAATACTCCCGACGGCGTCGTCAAGGCAGTCGACGGGCTCTCGTTCCAGCTGAACCGGGGCGAGACGCTCGGCGTGGTGGGCGAGTCCGGCTCCGGCAAGAGCGTGTCCTTCTTGACCGTCATGGGCCTCATCAACAAGAAGACCGCCGACGTGAGCGGCGAGATCATCTTTCAGGGCCGCGACCTGCTGAAGCTCTCGCAAGACGAGATCAGGAAGATCCGCGGGGACGGCATCGGAATGGTTTTCCAGGACCCGATGACGTCGCTCCATCCCATGTACAAGGTGGGAAGCCAGATCGTAGAGGCGATCCGGACCCATCGCGATGTGTCCAAGGACGCCGCCTTCGCGCAGGCCGTCGACGTGCTCAAGCGAGTCAGCATGCCGTTTGCCGAAGAGCGCGCTCGCCAATATCCCCACGAGTTCTCGGGCGGGATGCGCCAGCGGGCGATGATCGCGATGGCGCTCTGCCTCAATCCCGACCTTCTCATCTGCGACGAGCCCACGACGGCCCTGGACGTGACCGTTCAAGCACAGATCCTCGAGCTCCTCGAACGAATGAAGGACGAGTTCAACTGCGCGGTGGTGTTGATCACGCACGACCTGGGAGTCATCGCGGACGTCGCGCAGAAGACGATGGTCATGTACGCGGGCCGGCCGGTCGAGCTCGGGTCGCGCGACGAGGTCTTCACGGAGCCGATGCACCCGTACACGTGGGGCCTGCTCGAGTCCATCCCGCTCGTGGATCAGGCTCTCGATCGGCTCGTGCCAATCGAAGGCTCACCCCCCTCTTTGATCCACGTCCCGCCCGGCTGTCCGTTCCACCCGCGCTGCCCGCACCGCTTCGAGCCCTGTGACAAGGAACGGCCGGACCTCGTCGACAGAGGCGCGGGGCATCCCGACGCGTGTCATCTCACCGTCGAGGAGAAGCGCAAGCTGTGGGCCGAGCGCGAGAAGAGAAGGCACAGGGCCGCGGTATGAGCGTGCAGACACCTACCGAGCCGGCCACCGAGCCCGCGCGCCCGACGGGCGATCCGCTCGTCGCGGTCGAGAACCTGACCAAGTACTTCCCGATCACGCAGGGGATCGTCTTCCAACGCCAGGTCGGGGCCGTCCACGCGGTCGAGGACGTCACGTTCCAGATCTATCCCGGCGAGACGTTGGGTCTCGTCGGTGAGTCGGGCTGTGGGAAGTCGACGTGCGCGCGCCTGATCTCGAAGCTGCTGGAGCCGACTTCGGGGCGGATCTTCTTCGACGGCGAAGACATCACGAAGCACAGCGCGAGGCAGATGCGCCCCTTGCGTCGGGAGGTGCAGGTCATCTTCCAGGACCCGTACGCGTCGCTCAATCCGCGTCACTCGATCGGTCAGATCATCGGCGCGCCGTTCCGTATCCACAAGACGGAGGGCGACACGAAGAAGAAGGTCCAGGAGCTCATGGACCGTGTCGGCCTGAACCCCGAGCATTACAACCGTTACGCGCACGAGTTCTCCGGGGGCCAGCGCCAGAGGATCGGCGTCGCGCGCGCCCTTGCTCTGCGCCCGAAGCTGATCGTCTGCGACGAGCCTGTATCCGCGCTCGACGTCTCGATCCAGGCGCAGATCCTGAACCTGCTCGAGGACCTCCAGGAAGAGTTCAAGCTGACGTACCTGTTCATCTCGCACGACCTCGGCGTCGTGCGTCACGTGTCCGATCGCATCGCGGTGATGTACCTCGGGCGAATCGTCGAGCTGACCAACGCAAACGACCTCTACATTCGGCCCAAGCACCCGTACACCGCGGCGTTGCTGTCGGCTGTCCCGAAGGGGACGGCGGGCACCGACCTCACCAAACGCATCGTGCTCGAGGGGGACGTCCCCTCTCCGGTGGACCCGCCGTCCGGATGCCCTTTCCACCCTCGTTGCCCGAAGGCGCGCATCGTCTCGGGATCGCCGGACGAGGTGCCGGAGAACTGCCGAAACGACCTGCCGCCGCTGGAAGACGTCGAGCCCGGGCATTACGCGGCGTGCTGGTATCCGGTCGAGAAGGGCGAGTCGCTGGATCGCGCCGCCCACATCTGATCGCTCTCTGAGGTTGGCGAGGGCTCGGTGACGTTCTCGATCGTCGGCTACGCGACGTCCGACACGCTTCCGCCCGAGTGGGGCATCGCGGTCGCGTCGAAGTTCCTTGCCGTCGGGAGCGCGGTCCCGTGGGCGCGTGCCGGAGTCGGAGGCATCGCGACGCAGGCGCTGGCCAATCTGTCGTACGGGCGCGACGGCCTGCACTTGCTGGCGCGCGGCCGCAGCGCGTCGGAGGTAGTGGACACGTTGACCGGTGCCGACGAGGGGCGCGACGACCGGCAGCTCGGTGTGGTGGATTCGAACGGAGTCGCGGCGACCTACACCGGCGCGTGCTGCCTCGACTGGGCCGGGGGCCGGACCGGCGACGGCTACTGCTGCCAGGGGAACATCCTCACGGGGCCGGACGTGGTCGACACGATGGCTACGGCATTCGAGAGCGCCTCCGGGAATCTCGCTGAGCGCTTGCTCGCGGCGCTGCGTGCGGGCGACGACGCTGGAGGTGATCGCCGCGGGCGTCAATCCGCCGCGCTGCTCGTCGTGCGCGAGGGCGGAGGCTACGGGGGCGCCATCGACCGGGCCGTCGATCTTCGGGTGGACGACCACGACCGACCGGTCGATGAGATCGCCCGATTGCTCGACCTGCAACGGCTTTACTTCCCGCGCGCCGACGAGCTCGAATGGGTCGAAGTCGACGAGGGGCTCGCTGGTGAGCTGCGAACGTTGCTCGAAGAGCGCGGCTACCCGACGGGATCGCCCGAAGGGAACTACGACCAGAGCTTGCGCGACGCGCTGTTCGCGTACGTCGGGACGGAGAACCTCGAGGAGCGGTGGGTGGAGGAGCCGCGCATCGAGGCGCGCGTCCTCGCGCACTTGCGGGAGGCGCGCTAAGCCTCGTCCCTCAGATCGAGCGCGGCGCGGGTCGCCTGGGCGTAGACGTCCTTCAACGGCAGGCCCGTCGCCTTCGCTACACGCCGCGCGTCCTCGAACTCGGGGCTCATCGTGACGACGTCTCCACTCTTGATGCCCAGCTTGACCCTGACCGTGTGGCCCTCGACCGCGATGTCGACCCATTCGCGATCGAGAACGGCGCGCTCTACCGGATGGAAGCGAACGCCGAGCGTCGTCGTCTCCCTGTAGAGGATCTCGAGCAGGTGGTAGCGGTGGATCGCGGGGGCCAGAGCGGACAGGAGGTAGCCGGGACGTCCCTTCTTCATCAGCACCGGCGTGACCCACGCGTCGTGTGCGCCGGCGGAGAGGAGAGCGTAGATCACGTGCGGGACGAGCTCGGGCGAGAGGTCGTCGACGTTCGTCTCAATGAGGATGTCGCCCTCGCGTCCGCTGCTCTCTCGCGAGATGTCGTCGCCCGCGATCACTCGCAGCAAGTTGGGGATGTCGCTCTGTCTGGTGCCGGCGCCGTACCCGCTGGCCCGGACGCGCATCACGGGCATCTCGCCGTGCTCGGTTGCCGCGGCGGCGAGGATCGCGGCCCCCGTCGGAGTGATCGTCTCGTGGTTGCCTTGTTCGAACATGACCGCGTCGCGCAGGATCTCGACGACCGCGGGCGCGGGCAGGGGGAGCGTCCCGTGAGCGCTCTCGACGAAGCCGCGCCCGGTCGCGATCGGGGACACGACGACGCGTTCGGGCGAGAAGTGCTCGAGTGCCGCGCTCGCCGCGACGACATCGACGATCGCGTCGGTCGACCCGGCTTCGTGGAAGTGGACCTCGTCGACCGGGACGTTGTGCACGCGCCCCTCCGCCTCCGCGAGGACCTTGAACGTCTCCAGCGCACGCCGCCTCACACCGTCACCGATGCGCGCGTCTTCGAGAAGCGATACGATCGTGGAGTACGAGCGCGGAGGCCCGGCGTGGTCTTCGCTCACGACGACGCGCGTCGCGCGGAGTCCCGAGTCGGCGGTCGTAGACACGTCCATGTTCCATCCGTCGAGCCCGAGGCCGTGCAGGCTCTCCATCACCGCGTCGAGGGGCGCGCCTGCGTCGAGCAACGCGGCGGTGATCATGTCGCCGGCCGCGCCGGAGAAGCAGTCGAAGTAGAGGAGCGTCACCGGCGGCGGCCCAGTAGCGTGCGGATCGCGAACATCGCCGCCCCGAAGCCGTTGTCGATGTTCGTCACCACGAGGCCCGCGGCGCATGAGTTGAGCATCGCGAGCAGGGCCGCGAGCCCGT
>DATBND010000056.1:0-1582 GCA_036554505.1 Actinomycetota bacterium
GCCACGCGGTCGGACGGATCTAGGACGAGATAGTCCTCGCCCGGCGCGTACTCGAGCAGGTTGTCCCCGTTGGTGTCCTGGATGGTGAGCTCGGTGGTGGCCCGGGGGCCGCCCTCGGCGGGAAGCGTCATGACGCCGAGCAGCAGGACGAGAACTACGAGCACGGACCTGCGGATCATGCCGCCCCCTTCATGGGTCGATATGCCTGGGTCGATCAACGAGCGCGGTCGATTGCGTGGTTGATCCTTCGCCGGGCAGGTTCTCGTTCCTTTTCCTGGCAGTGCCGGCTGGGGTGACGCGCCCCTGGCAGGCGGGTGTCACAGGACGCACGCCCGGAGGCGGCGAATTGAGGGACATGCTCACGTCGGATGCCGTCTTGCCGCGCGCCTCGTATGTCGCCGTCGCGGTAGCTCTCCTCGCCTCGCTCCTCGGAGCGGCTGCGTCCGCCGAAGGCACACCGCGACGTGCGATCGGCACGGGGCTCGAGCTCGTTGCATCGGTGCCGTTTCCCGGCGGGACCCATCTCGTCACCGCGACGATCAAGGGCCGCGACTACCTCTTCGCCGCGAGCGCGCCGAGCTCCGGCACCGGCGACCTCCGTGTCATCGACGTCACATCGCCCGAACGTCCCCGGGTCGTAGCAACGCTTCCGTGCAGCGACTACCAGGGCCATCTGCAGCTGAGCCACGACAAGAAGACGTTGATCCTCGGCGTCGACCGGCCCGCCGGAGAGAGCACGTGCATGCCCGCCGGCGAGCAAGGGTTCATCACGATCAACGTAAGGAACCCCCGAAGGCCGAAGCCACTTGGCTACGCAGCGATCCCGGGAGGCTCGCACAGCACGGCCGCACATCCGCGCAAGCCGCGCGTGTACAACGCGCCGGAGGGCTCGCCGGCCCCCGAGCGCAGACCGCCCGACATGGAGGTGTGGTCGATCGCGAACCCGCGCAAGCCGAAGCTCGTGAACACGATCCCGATGCCGCGCACGCACAGCCCGCACGACATCTCGTTCAACAAGAGCGGGACGATGGCTGCAATCGCGAACATCTCGAGCTTCCATCTGCTGGACACGCGCGACCCGGTCAATCCTGTGGTCGTCTACTCCGGTCAGTGCCCGGGATGTCAGCACACGCACGAGGCGCGCTTCACGCGCGACGGGAAGACGTTGGTGGTAAACGACGAGGCGCTCGGCGGGCCGTATCCGTGCCCCGGCGGCGCGCTGTACTTCTACGAGCTGGCCGGCGCGCCCGAGTCGACGACCGCGTCGCTCACCGGCACTTACTCGATCGAAGACGCAGGAGCTAACTCCGGCGGCGAGGCCGGTTTCTGCACGCCGCACGTCTTCGACATCTCGAGGGACGGGACGCGCGTCGCGGCGTCGTGGCACTCGGCCGGCGTGCGCTATCTGGACATCACGAAGCATTCAGGCGTGACGGTGGGCGCGGACTCACCTGCCGGCGGTGAAGGAGTGCGCGAGCTCGGCTCCTACACGTCGGAGGGTGGCGACAGCTTCACCGCCAAGTTCCTGCGGGGGCCGTACATCTACTCCATCGACATCCCGAGCGGCCTGCAGATCTTCAGG
>DATBND010000079.1:0-2166 GCA_036554505.1 Actinomycetota bacterium
TCCGTCGCGTAGCTCGGCGCGGAAGCCGGCGGTCTCGATCAGCTCCAGCCACCTCGCCCGGGGGAACAGGCCGCACGTGTGGCAGTCGTGGACGATCTCCACCTCGCCGGTCGCCTTGCGCAGGAGGTAAGCGAAGTCGGCGCGATATGTGTCGTCGCTCGGGTCGGGATCCCACGTCCATTCGAGGTAACGGAGGCCTCTCCCGTCCGCGCAGTCGTGCCCGCCGTCCTCGGTCGCGGCCGCGAACGTCTCCGCGACATGGTCGGGCGCGAACAGAGCCGCTCCGCCCGGCGCGCAGTGCACGAACGCGGTCTCGATGGCTGCGCCGAGGTCCTCTACGGTCGTCATGTAGTCGATCGCGTCGTGGACGAAGACGCCGTCGAAGGCGCGCCCGAGGCGAAGCGTGCGCATGTCGCCGGCGACGTGCTCGATCTCGGGATTGACCGACCGGCTGACGGCGAGCATCTCCTCGGACAGGTCGGTCAGCGTCAGCTCGAAACGATCCTTCATGTGCGACGCGTTGTTGCCGCCGCCGGAGCCGAGCTCGAGCACGCTCGCGACGGGGATCTCCGACGACTCGGTCAGCACGCGCGTGTAGAAGTCCGCCTCGACCGCGTAGTCCTGCGGAGCGGTCAAGAGATGGAACCACGGCGCGAGGTCGCTGTAGAGGCGGGGACGATCCAAGTGGGCGGTACTGGGATCGAACCAGTGACCTCTTCGGTGTGAACGAAGCGCTCTCCCGCTGAGCTAACCGCCCCGAAACCCGTGCAGCTTATCGGGCCAGGCTAGTTCTTGAGCACCGATAGGATGTTGCCTGCGGGGTCCTTGAACCACGCGATGTCGGGGCCCTGCCCGCGCGCGATGCCCTTGTCGTCCTGAGCGAAGCCCTCGTAGCGCTCGAAGGTCACGCCGCGCGCGCTCAGCTCGTCGACCGCCTTCTCGACGTCGTCGACCTGGAAGTTCAGGATCGTGTACGTGGCCGGCTCGAAGTCGGGCTTGTGGTACACGAACGTGTCACGGCCCCCTGCGAGATGGAGCGTCAGGAGACCAGTGCCGGCGTCGAGCACCTCGACGTTCACCCCGAGGGTCTCCCCGTAGAACTGCTTCGCCTTGTCGATGTCGTCGACCGCGAACCCGCTGAAGACCGTCGTGTCTGCGAACATCTCGGACTCCTTTCGTCGAAATGAATCTCTCCTTATAGACCGAGCCGCCCGAGCGAACTAATCGGACCCCCCTTTGACTCACATACCGGCTGTATGTAACTTGCGGCGATGGCCGACCCCGGGCTCCGGATCGGAGCGCAGATACCCACCCGGGAGACCTACATCCGCAACCTGGGCGCCGCCCCCCTGCTCGACTTCGCCCGAGCCGCCGCCGCCGAGGGCTTCGACTCCCTCTGGGCGGGCGACTCCCTTCTCGCCCGGCCCCGGGCGGAGCCGTTGACGATCCTCGCCGCCGTGGCGGCCGCGTACCCCGGCGTCACGATCGGGACGGCCGCGCTGATGGGCGCGCTGCGACAACCCCTCCTCGCGGCACATTCGATCGCGACGCTCGACCAGCTCGCCGAGGGACGGTTGATCCTCGGACTCGGCGCCGGTGCTCCGGTGCCCCAGACCCAACACGAGATGGACGCCGCGGGCGCGCGCTTCGACCGGCGCGTGAGCCGCCTGATGGAGACCGTCGCGATCTGGCGCGCGCTGTGGGATCCCGATCGAGACCCCGCGCAGCCGTTGCGCTTCGAAGGGAAGCACTGGTCCTTCGAAAGGATCGAATCGCTCCCCCGGCCGCATCGTCTAGGAGGGCCTCCCCTGTGGCTGGCGGGTGGAGGAGAGCGCGCGCTGCGCCGAGCCGGAGAGTCGTTCGACGGATGGATCCCCTACCCGCCGTCCGCCGACGACTATTCACGAGGGCTCGCGACCGCATCGCAGGCGGCGGCGGACGCGGGACGCGACCCGTCGGAGTTTACCCCGGCGCTCTACGTGACGGTCAACCTCGGGGAGCCGGAGGCGGCGCACGCCGAGCTTGAGCACTACGTGTCGGAGTACTACGCCATGCCGCTCGAGCTGATGTCGACGCTGCAGGCGTTCTACGCGGGGAACGCCGAGGGCTGTGTCGAGTGGATCCGGGGATACGTCGACGCCGGGGCGCGCCACATCGTCATCCGGC
>DATBND010000189.1:0-10915 GCA_036554505.1 Actinomycetota bacterium
CTTTTTGGTCTACTCCCAGGGTTTCACGGTCATCAAATAGACCACCGTGACCATGACGATCAGGTCGATGCGGCCCACACTTCTAATCCTGCCGAAGTCGGAGCGTGCCTGATCCGAGGGCGATCCGTCGGCCTCGAGCGCTGCCAGCAGTCGCTTGGAGGTAGGCCCGATGACCGCGCCGCCTATGCCACCGGAGATAAGAATGCCAACCAAGCCCCCGATGACAAACACATGGTCGAAGCCCCAGTTACCTTCGAGGACCAGCGCGACGCCTGACACTAGAACCGTTGCGGTCAAGCCCCCGAAGTAACCTGGCCCGAACTCCTCACCCAGCTCGGCGAGCCTTCTCATTTTCGATCCGTCCCTGTCTTCGCCGGCTCGCTCGGACAGCATCTGGAAGACCACTCCCGCACCCAGCCACATGATGACGGCCATGACGTGGACGAAGAGCAGGATCCTGTAGAGCACGTGACCCTCCTTCTGTCGGCAGATCTCGCGCGCTCGATTCCGCCGGCGCCCCCAATGCTCCCCGACGGTAGCCCCGACCTACGTTGCCGGCAAATTGACCCGCCCGGGGAGGGCTAACGCAATTGGAGGTCAGTTTGACGGGCCGCGCGTCCGCTCTCTAGGGTTCATGCGCTTGCGCGGCGGCGTACCGCGCACATCAGCGGAAGAGGAGGTCTAGACCGATGGCGTTTCCCAGCATTGGCCATGTAGCGGTGACCGTCACCGACATCGATCGCGGTCGGGAGTGGTACTCGAAGCTGTTCGACTCACAGCCTGTGCTCGACGAGGACGCGGGCACCTTCTATCACGTGGTCTGGGCCCTCGACGGTGGGTCTCTCTTCGGTATTCACACGCATCCCCGCGACAACGACCAGCCGAATTTCAGTGAGTTCCACACCGGGCTCGACCACGTCGCGTTTGCCGTGCCGAGCCGGAGCGAGCTCGAGAACTGGCAGAAGCGTCTCGAGGGGCTCGGCATCGATCACGGCGGCATCGTGGACGCGCCGTACGGCTCGGGGCTCTCGTTCCGCGACCCGGACAATCTGCCGCTCGAGTTCTTCGCGCCGCCCTCTTGACCGGAGGCTAGGCGACCGGCCTCGATAGCATCGCCACGTGAGCCGAGTCGCAAGGATCGTCGTGGCCCTGGGAGTGGTCCTCGCCGCGGCGCTCTATCTCGTCGTCGTCGATCTCGGGATCAACGCCGGCCGCATCCACTACGGAGTGTCGGTCGCGGACGTAGACGTCGGAGGTCTGAGCGCGCCGCAGGCGGTCGAGCGCTTACGGCAGCACGGCCTCCGGCTGAAGAACACCGCGATCACGTTCAGCGCGCCCGGCGCGGACTGCTCCTTCCTGCCGGCCGAGCTGGGATGGGGGCCGCAGCCCGCCGACACGACGAAGATCGCGCTCGACGTGGGCCGCGCCGACGTGCCCCTCGGAGCAATCGCCGATCGCGTGCGCGCGTGGTTGGGTGGTGTGGAGGTTGGGTGGGCCGGCTCGTTCGATAGCGCGGCCGTGGACGACTTGCTCGACGAATGTGAGACGAGTGCGAGTGGTCAGGGCTTCGAGATCGACCGCGACCGGTTGCGCGCCATGGTGCAGAACGCGGTCGTCACGTGGCCTCGACCCGTGTCCTTTCGCTTCCCCCTGATCCGCCCGTCGTCTAGCTGAGCACGGAGCTACGCGGAGGGCGACGACGCGGGGGTCGGTGGAGGCGGCGATGTCCGTGGCGGGCGTGACGGGCGCGGTCGCGGCGGTGGGTGCCGAGTGCGGCGCGGACGCGTCTCGTCGTCTTCTTCCTCGTCGTCGTCGTCGGCAGGTTCTTGGTCGGCCTCGTCGGGTGTCGGCGTCGAGACCGGCGCTCCGGTGGAGTCTTCGCTGTCGACGTCGGCGGAGACCGTGACGGTGGGCGACGGCGAGCGCTTCTTGGGCTTCTTGCTTTCCCGCTCCGTAACGGAGGGTGCAGGCGGGCCGGCCTCCGCCTTCTCGGTGGGACGACTCAGCGTGAACG
Source organism: Actinomycetota bacterium (assembly GCA_036554505.1). Taxonomy (GTDB): domain Bacteria; phylum Actinomycetota; class CADDZG01; order CADDZG01; family WHSQ01; genus DATBND01. The sequence goes on from DATBND010000189.1 coordinate 2,015, forward strand.
CGATGCCGGCCGCGATCAACACCACGACGATCGCCGCGGCCGCAAGCATCCAGCGCGGCCGTGATGGCGGCGATGCCTCCACCACTTCGTTGGCGGCCGCGACCGTCGTGGCGGCGGCCAGGGTCGCGACGGCGGGAGACGCAGCAGCGGGCGCGGGCGCGACCTCGGCGATCGCAGCCGCAAGCTCGTTCCCGTTGGCATAGCGCGCGAGCGGGTCCTTTTCGAGACAGCGCATGACGACGGCCTCGATCGACGGGTCGATCCCTTCGACGTGATTGCCGGGGGGTACCGGGATCCGCTCGACATGCGCGATCGCGATCGCGGCGATGTTGTCGGCATCGATCGGGCGTATGCCGGTAAGGAGCTCGTAGAGGACGACGCCGAGCGCGTACACGTCGGATTGCGGAGTGGCCGTCCCCCCGGAGGCTTGCTCGGGCGACACGTAGTGCGGTGATCCGATCGCGGCGCCGGTCGCAGTGAGGCGTTCGGCAACGGAGGTCGCGGCGATCCCGAAGTCGGCGAGCTTCACGTGGCCTTGCTCGTCTACGAGGATGTTGCCTGGCTTGATGTCGCGGTGGACGATGCCTTCGTCGTGAGCCGCTCCGGCTGCCAGCGCGGCCTGGCGGATCAACTCGCACGCCCGGGGCGCGTCCATCGGCTCGTCGATCAAGTCCTTCAACGACCCGCCGGCGACGTGCTCCATCACCAGGAAAGAACGATCGTCGTGCTCGCCGAAGTCGAGGACCTTCACCACGTTCGTGTGGGACAAGCGCGCCACGGCCTGCGCCTCGGAGAAGAACCTGACCATGAACTCCGGATCGTCGGCCAGGTTCGAGGCGGGGAACTTGATGGCGACCGAGCGCTTCAGACGTTCGTCCGTTGCCCGCCATACCTCGGCCATGCCCCCGCTGCCGAGGGTGTCCTCGAGCCGATATCGGTCGTGGATGAGGTCGCCGCTACGCACGGTAGGCATGGTAGTTGCTGCCCTGAGGCCTGCCTGGCTCCTGCCGGAGGGTGAAAGGCACTTATTCTGCGCTGGTCGGCTCACCGGGGGAGGTCTCCATGCTTCGCCGTCTCACCGCCATCATGGTGGCAGCGCTAATGCTGGCCGCACTGGGCGCGCCTGCCGTACGGGCTCAGAATCAGGTTCCCGCCACGCCGGACCACTTGCGCGCGTTCTCCGTCGCGCCGCCCGGCCAGGACGGAAATCTGAACGCGCAGGAGTTCGGCTCGGAGGAGTACGGCGCGCATTACTCCGATCAGCTGGAGATGTACGCGTCGCTGATCGACGACGATGACGTCGCGGAGGACGAGCTCTCGAAGTACTTCCATTCGATGCAGTTCGGCCCGGGCGAGACGATCGAGTCGACCGAGACCCCGATCGACGGTGTGACCGTCTACCGCGACAACTTCGGTATCCCGCACATCTACGCCGATTCGCTCGAGCACGCGAGCTACGCGCTCGGCTACGTCACCGCCCAAGACCGCATGTTCGAGATGGATGCCTTCCGCCACGCGGCGCGGGGAACGCTAGCGGCGTTCGCCGGGCCCGGCACGGACGACGCGAACCTCAAGATGGACATCGAGACGCGCCGCCACGGGTACACGGATGCGGAAGTCCAGAAGATGTTCGATTCCTTCGACGACAAGTTCGGCGACGTCGGCAAGCGAATCCAGACGGGATTGCAGGCATATTCGGACGGCGTAAACGCGTATGCCGAGTCGCTCGTGATGAGCCCCACGGAGTGCCCGGTCGAGTACAACGCGACGGGGAACCCGTGCCCCGCCGGCTTTCCCGAACCGTGGACGCCGCTCGACACCCTTTACATCGTGGTTCTGCAGCTGCGCGTGTTCGGTGAGACCGCGGGAGGAGAGCTGCGCAACGCGGGGTTCTATTCGCGCCTCCTCGACAGTCTCGGCAAGAAGAAGGGCCCGCAGGCATACGCCGACTTGCTCTTCCAGAACGATCCGGCATCGCCGCCGACGGTACCTGCGGCCGACGGACGCTTTCCCGGGCAGAACCTCGGCAAGCTGAACCCCAAGGCCCTGGCCATTCCCGACCACGCCGCGCGCGTTGCGGCAAAGGTGCAGCGAAGGGAGACGGCCTATCGCGACGCGCTCGAATCCATCGGGTTCCGCTTCGGCGAAGCACAGTCGAACGCGATCATCGTGTCCGGCAAGAAGTCGGCGACCGGCAACCCGCTACAGACCGGTGCTCCGCAGGTCGGTTACGCGGTGCCCGGCTTCTTCCTCGAGGTCGACGTGCACGTCGCCGGGTCGCAATCGGAGCCGGCGGTCGACTTCCGGGGCCCGGCGGTCGCCGGGGCGTCGGCGCTGGTGCCGCTGGGCCGCGGCTCCGATTACGCGTGGACCCTAACCACCGGCTATTCGGACGCGGTCGACACCCGGGCCGAGCTCCTCTGCGACCCCGGCGGCGGCCAGGCAACCGTGAACTCGAGCGGCTACATGTTCAAGGGCAAGTGCAAGGAGATGGAGTCGCGCGAGGAGACGTTCACGGTGCACCCGACTCCGACCGACCCCCAACCCCCACGCGAGGAGACCCAGACGATCTATCGAACCATCCACGGCCCCGTCTTCCAGCGCGGCACGGTCGATGGGAAGCCTGTCGCGTTCGTGAAGGAACGGTTCTTCTGGCAGCGCGAGGTCGAGTCGATCCCGTCCTTCTTCGGCTGGAACACCGATACGCACTCGGTCGCGGACTTCCAGAGAGCGGCGGGCAAACTCACGATGTCGTTCAACACCTTCTACGTCGACTCGAAGGACATCGGCTACTTCCACGTCGGCTACATCCCAAACCGCCCCAAGGGAGTCTCGCCCTCGCTTCCGACGTGGGGGACCGGCCAATGGGAGTGGAAGGGACGCCTACCGTTCTCGAAGATGCCGAAGGTCGTGAATCCGAAGCGCGGATGGATCGCGAACTGGAACAGCAAGCCTTCGGCCGGATGGAGGGCAGCCGACGACTTCAAGTGGGGCACGATCCAGCGCGTCCGCCTCATGGAGGATGACCTGAAGGCGTTGTTCCGCAACGGCGGCAAGGCGACGCTCAGCGACCTGGTCGACGTCCTACGCAACGTCGCGACGCGCGATCCGCGCGGCGTGTACCTCGGCCCCCGGATGTTGCAGCTCGCCGGACCTCAAGAGGGCGAGCTGGGCCAGGCGGTCGCGCTCGTCGACGCGTGGATCGGCTCGGGAGCGGACCGCATCAACAAGGACCGCGACGACAATCAGGACTCGGGCAACGCGCTCGCCGTGTTCGACACCTGGTACACGAAGCTCGTTCACGCGGTCTTCGACGACGAGCTCGGGACGAATGCGTTTGCGTTCGGACCCCCGGTGACCGACTACGACCCCGCGGGGGGCTCGAGCTTCTACTTCGACTTCTCGAACTACCTCTACGACCTGTTCTCGAAGGCCGGCGCGAAGCGCTACAGCCTGGACTACTGCGACGACGTCAAGACTCCGGAGAAGGAGTCGTGCAAGGACCAGGTGACGAAGGCGCTCACCCAGGCGGTCGACAAGCTCAAGACGGACCAGGGCGCGGACATGTCGGCGTGGATAACCCCGGGCGAGTGGATCGTGTTCGAGGAGTTCGGAGCCGGATCGGTGACCCCCATCCCGTGGCAGAACCGCGGAACGCACAACCACGCCGTGGAGGCGCTGTCGGAGGCGGATCGGCCCTAGCGGTTAGCATTTAGGCATGCCGGATCCAATGAAGCGTCCGGAGGGGCCGGCTCTCATGATCGCCGGCCCGGGACAGCTGCACGACGACGACCTCGCGGCGCTCGGGCGCCAGGTGATCGCCCATTACGGCGATACCTGGACCGCGTTCCACGGCGAGGTGATCGAGCTTCTCGGTCGCGTGCTCGGCGCGTCCGATCCTCCGTACCTGATCCCCGGCACGGGGACGACGACCCTCGACATGGCGATCTTCAACCTGTTCGAGGCGGGCCAAAAGGTGGTCGTCGCGAGCACCGGGTTCTTCGGCACGCGCCTGACCGAGATCGCGCGCCAGCACCGGTTGGAGGTCGTGGAGGTACCGGTTGAGGTCGGCGCGCCGGCGGATCCACAACGAATCGCCGATGCCGCGGCCGGTGCCGACGGGATCCTCTCGGTCCATGTCGACACCGCGACGGGCGTACGGCATCCGATCGAAGACATCGCACGCGTCGCGCGCGACGTCGGCGCGATCTACATGGTCGACGGCATCGCGTCCGTCGGCGGCGAGCTCCTCGACGTCGACCGCATGGGTATCGACGCGGTCGTCACCGGCACGCAAAAGGGATTGGAGGCTCCGCCGGGGTTGGGCATCCTTGCTCTCGGCGAGCGCGGCCGCGCGCGGGTAGAGGCACGCAGCCAACGGCCAACGTCGTGGTACCTCGACATGAAGGTGTGGGACTGGTACCGCAAGGAGTGGGGCTCGTGGCACCCGCACCCGGTGACGATGCCGACGAACCTCGTCATGGCGCTGGACTCGAGCCTCCGTCGCATCACCGAGATCGGCCTGCAGGGCTGGGTGGCGCGGCGCGCCGACCTCGCCAAGCGTTGCCGCGAGGGATTGCGGGGCCTCGGCCTCGAGCCCGTGCCGCACGCGGGGCACGAAGCGAACCTCGTCGTCGCGGCGTGGGTCGACCAGCCCGCCGAGATCCAGAAGTACCTGCTGGAGAACGAGGGGATCATGATCTCCGGCGGGCTTACGCCGACGCTCGGCAAGGCGATCCGCGTCGGCTTGATGGGCGTCACTGCGACCGAGGAGATGGTCGAGCGTGTCGTCGCAGGTGTGGGCGCGGCGCTGGCCGAGCTTCGCTCGCAGGCCTGAGCGCAAAGCTCTTCTCCTTGGTGCCCCCGCTCGACGGAGTCCTCGAGACGGTCCTCTATTGCACGACCGAGAACGAGCCGGCCGTGCGCGCGTTCTACGAGCAGACTCTCGGGCTGCAGAAGCTCGACTTCGACTTCGCTTATCGCGTCGCCCCGAACCAGCTGTTGCTCGTGTTCAACGCCGACCAGACGCGCGACCAGGCGCGTCCTCCGGCGCACGGCGCGACCGGGCGCGGGCACATGTGCTTCACGACTCCTCCGGACGAGTACGAGACCTGGAAGAGCTATCTCGAGGGGGCCGGGGTGGCGATCACCGACGAGCTGACGTGGGGGAGCCGGAGACGATCGTTCTACTTCGAGGATCCCGCCGGCAACGTGCTCGAGATCGCCGACGGCGACATCTGGGCCGGCTGACCCGCCGTCTCGATCGAGCGCGGGGACTAAGCGCTCACCCGGCTGAGCTCGCCCACGGTCTTCGAGACGACCGAGCCGCGTGGTGACTTCGTGACCTCGAGCCGGACGGGGAGGCGGTCGGCGAGCTCGGGCACGTGCGTGATCACCCCTACGAGGCGGTCCTCGCCGCCGAGCTGCTCGATTGCGTTGACGACGACCTCGAGGCTCTCGGCGTCGAGCGTGCCGAAGCCCTCGTCCAGGAACAGGCTCTCGAGCTTGTTGCGCTCGCTCACCGCGAGGAGCTGGATCTGCTCGGACAACGCCAGAGCGAGGGCCAGCGACGCGAGGAACGTCTCGCCGCCCGAGAGCGTGCTCACGCTGCGACGCTCGTCGCCGTTCCACGCGTCGACCACGAAGAACTCGCCGCGGTCGAAGCTCAGCTCGTAGCGCCCACTCGACAGGTCGCGCAGCCGCGCGCTCGCCGCGAGGGCGAGGACCTGCAGCGCCTCCTCCTGGAGGAACTCGACGATACGGTCGTCCTTCAGCTCGAGCCCCAAGGCCTTGTAGACCTGATGCTCCTGGCGGTGCGCTGAGACCTCGGCGCGCATGCTCTCGGCCGCGGCGAGACGTTCTTTCAGATCGGCCGCGGCTTTGCCGGCGACGGCGGCTTCCTCTGACGTCCGGCGTGACAGCTCTCCTAGTGCGATCGCGAGAAGCTTCATGTCGTCGACGTCCATCTCGATTCCGCCGGGGAGCGTTGCCATCGCCTGGTCGACGAGCTTGCTGCGGTCCTCCTCGGCGCGCTTTCTGATCGCGGAGAGCTTCTCCGTGAGGCCCGCCAGATCGTCCGCGAGCTTGGTGGCGAGCTTCACGAGGACGGCCGAGTCGGACGCGGCGTCGTCGGACCACGGCACCGGTAGCTTCAGCTTCGGCGCCGCCTGCGCGACGCGTTGGAGGACGGGCCGGATCGCCATGGCGCGAAGAGCGGCGGTCACCTCTGCGCAGCGCGCTTTCGCCGCATCCAGCGCTTTCGTCTTGTGCGTGAGCTCGGCCTGCGTCGCACGATGAGCCTTGTCGGCGGCCTCGACGTCGGCCGTCAGCTTCTTGAGTGCTTCGAGCCGCTCGGTGATGAGCGCGCCGGGGTCCTCCGGCATCGAGCCACCGAACGCACGCGCCAGCTCGACAGCGTGCTCGTCCAGGTCGGTCATGCGCGCCGCGCTCTCGCTCGTGCACCGCTCGACGGTGTCGCGTGCCGTCGCTACGGCCTGAGTCGCGACCGCAACGTCCTTCTCGGCCGAGTGCACCGCCCGAGCGGCCGATTCCTTCGCCGCGCGCGCGGACGAAAGGGTCTTCTTCGCGGCATCGAGGGCATCGTCGGCAATAGACGGCACGCGCTCGAGCGGCCGCTCGCACACGGGACAGGGGTCGCCCACGGCGAGGCCGTGAACGAGCGCGCCGACCTTGTCCGCGTCGTGGGCGCGTTCGTGCTGCGCCTCGCGCTCGGCGAGCTCCTTCGACGCTTTCTCCAGCTCGCCTCGGGCTTTGCCGAGAAGCTCGGTCGCAGATGTCAGCTCGTCTTGCGCGGCCTTTTCTCGGAGCGACTCCCTCAGAACGGACTCTTGCGCCAGGGCAACCGCCGTCCCTGCCTTCGTCCACTGGATCACGACCTGTCCCAGGGCCGCGAGCTGCTCCACGTCGCCGTCCTTCTCGGTCCGGTCCTCGAGCAGTTGCCTCGCCGTGGACAGCGCAGTCTCCGCGGCCGTCGCGGCTTCGGAGGCCCGGGCAAGGTCGTCCTCGAGCGGGGCGACGGCCGCGAGCGTCTCGTGCAGAGCCGACGCCCGGTCCGCGAGCTGCGCCGCCACGTCCTCCACCTCTGTCGCGCACTCGTCGAGGGACGCGATCGTCCGGCCCTCGTCCTCCCACCTCTCGCGCAGCGCTCCCACCTTCTTCTCGGCGCTGGCCAGCGTCTTGGCCGCCCCCGCCGCTTCCTGCGCGTCGGACTGGGCCCGGGCGACGGCGGCCTCGTCGATCCCGGCGTAGTCGCGCTCGAGGAACTGCTCCTTGGCCTCGGCGTTCACGCGCGCGTCGCGACCGATCTCGTTGGCGCGCTGTGCCATTCGCTTGAAGAGCTCGAGACCGAGCAGCTCCGTGAGGATGCGCCGGCGGTTCTTCGCCTCACCCGTCAGGAACTCTGCGAACTTGCCCTGCGGGAGGATCACCGATCGCGTGAACGCCTCGTAGTCGAGGCCCAACACTTCCTTGATGGCCGCATTCACGCCTTTGACCTGGTCGGCGTGCTCGCCGAACGTGGCGAACTCGGTTCCGCGCAGGACCTCGAGTCGCGCCGTCGTCGCGCCCGAGCGCGGTGTCGACCGCGTCACCCGATAGGTCTCGCTGCCTACGGAGAAATCGAGCGTCACCGCCATCCTGGGCTGGCCCTGACTGACGAGCTGGCTCGCCTCGCGGCCCACGCGCTCGACGTAGCCGAAGAGCGCGTACGTGATCGCGTCGAGGATGCTGGACTTGCCCGAGCCGGTCGGCCCCCACAGCGCGAACAGGTCCAGGTCCGAGAAGTCGATCACCTGCTCGTCCCGGAACGCCGTGAATCCCTTTACGCGCAGCGCTACCGGACGCATCAGACCGACACCTCTTCGTGGACGCGATCGAATGCGTCCAACAGCTCGTCCGCAGGGTCGGCTTGGTGGGCGGCGGAGTAGTACGACGTGAACTGCTCGCGGGGAGATAGGCCGCGCAGCGAGATCCGCTCGCGCCCCTCGTCGCGCTCGGGCAGCACGAGCCGAATGTCGAGCGCGTTAGGGAGGGCGTCGCGCACGCGATCGGCCAGCCCCGGCAACGGCTGGTCGATGGAGAGATTGACTCGTAGGTACGCGTCGCCCACGCGCTCGGCGACGTCCGCCAACGTGTCGAGCGTCGCGTCGACGTCCAACAGCTTGCGGCCGACGTCGATCGGTATCTGGGAGGTCTTCGGCGGCTTGCCCGGCGCGACGTCGACGACGAACAACGACTTGTCCTGCCCCCGCTCGCCGAAGTCGAGCTGCAGGAGCGAGCCGCAGTAGCGGGCGTGGCCCGGCGCGCCCTTCACCTTCTGTGGCTTGTGGATGTGGCCGAGTGCGACGTAGGACGCGGTCTTCGGCAAACGGGTAGGCGACACCGCGTAGTCCGCGCCGATCGTTACCTCTCGTTCGGAGCCGCCCGGCTGCGCACCCGAGACGAACATGTGGCCCATCAGCACGTTGACGGCGTCGGAACGAAAGGCGCCCTCGTATGCGGCGATCAGCCGGCCCATGCCGTCGTCGAAGTCGACGTACCCCTTGCCCACGTCCTCGAAGAGCCCGGTCGCGTCGGAGAAGCGCCGCGGAGAGATGAACGGTATGCACGCGACGAGCGCGGTGTCCGTCCCGTCGCGCGAGCCGACCTCGACCATGCCCCCGCCGTCCGGCCGGCGCACGCGCGCCGCCACCGTCGTCCCCACGCGCTCGAGCAAAGGTGCCAGCGCGTCCAGGCGTACGGCGGAGTCGTGGTTGCCCGGGATGAGAACGACCGGGACGTTGCGCTCGGCGAGGCGAATGAGGGTCTGGAACACCAACCTGTCTGCGTCGGCCGTCACGGACCTCTGGTCGTAGACGTCGCCCGCGACGAGCATCGCGTCGA
>DATBND010000152.1:0-6109 GCA_036554505.1 Actinomycetota bacterium
GTGTGGGCTTCGACATCGGGTGCGGCGTGCGGCTCCTGCGTAGCGACCTCATCTGGACGACAGAGGTGCAGCCGCGCCTGCGCGAGCTCGTCACCTCGCTCGGAAAGAAGGTGCCACGCGGTGTCGGCGGCAAAGGCCGGATGAAGCTCGCCGGCGACGAGCTCCGTCGGGTTCTCGTCGACGGCGTGAAGTTCCCGCTGTCGCGCGGCGTCGGGTGGGATGGTGACGCCGAGTTCTCGGAGGACGCGGGCGTGTTGAAAGGAGCGGTGCCCGAGGCGATATCGGAGCGAGCGCTCGAGCGCGGCGGCCCTCAGCTCGGGAGCCTCGGCGCGGGCAACCACTTCCTCGAGGTTCAGGTCGTGGACGAGATCAGAGACGCGCCCGCGGCCGACGCGATGAGGCTCTTCGAGGGCCAGGTGTGCGTGATGATCCATTCGGGCTCGCGCGGGATCGGGCACCAGACCTGCACCGACCACGTCCGGACGATCGACCGGCTGATGCCGCAGCTCGGGATCGAGGTGCCCGACCGGCAGCTCGCGTGCGTGCCCATGGATCATCCTCAGGCCGAGAGCTACTTCGGGGCGATGGACGCTGCGGGCAACTACGCGCGCGCCAACCGCCACCTCCTCGCCGACGCCGCGCGCGAGTCGTTCTCCGACGTCTTCGGACGCGCCGCGAGAGAGATGGGTCTCGATCTCGTCTACGACGTCTCGCACAACCTCGCCAAGATCGAGGAGTACGAGATCGACGGACGCACCAGGCGACTGTGCGTGCACAGGAAGGGCGCGACGCGCGCGTTCGGGCCGGGACACCCGGAGCTCCCTTCGGCCTACAAGGACATCGGCCAGCCCGTCATCATCCCGGGGTCGATGGGCACCGCGTCCTTCGTGCTCGTGGGGACGAACGACGCGAAGGACCGCTCGTTCAACTCGACCTGTCACGGCGCGGGCCGCGCGATGTCGCGCACTCAGGCGAAGAAGCAGATGAGCGGGAACGATCTCAAGCGACAGCTCGAGGGCCAGGGAATCGTCCTCGCCGCCTCGCAATGGAAGCTCCTTTCAGAGGAGGCGCCGTACGCGTACAAGGACGTGTCCGAGGTCGTGGAAACGTGCGAGGGCGCGGGGCTCACGAAGGTCGTTGCCCGCTTGCGCCCGGTCGGCGTGGTCAAGGGATGAGTCAATGACTCGCTCGCTCGGATTGATAGCGCCGGCGGAACGCGACGAGATCGTCGCGACGATCCACCGAGAGGCCGAGGGCGCCGGCTGGCACACGCTCAGCAATCAGGAGAAGGGCACGCTCTACCGTGACTGGGAGAGCCGTTTCGACCTGACGCACGCGGCGATAAAGGACCAGATCATGAAGGGCTTCGACGCGGCGCAACACATCGCGCCGACGGGCGAGGCCGCGGTGCACGCGCGCGTCAAGGAGCTGCTCGCGAAGGCGGAGCTCCCTTATTACGCCGACAAGGTGCCGCTGTGGGACGGCAAGGGCTTCGTCGACTTCGTCCTCGGCTTCTCGAGCACGTGGATCACCGTCGCCGCGGAGCTCGAGTCGGCCGTCAACTGGCAGGGCGGCTTGCGCCAGGCGCTCTGGTATCGCGCCGCGTACTTCCAGCACTCCGGTCTCGAGGTGTTGCCCGGGCTCATCTTGTTCGGCAGCGTCCGCTCGCCGCGCTGGGAGGAGATCAAGTCGATGTGCACGAGCACGAACGTGTTGCTCGTCACGTTCGACCTGCTCGTCGATGGGCGACTCGAGACCGCCAAGTCGATGGAGCACCTGCTGTTGGAGGGCCGCCTGCGCGTCTGAGGGTCAGCCCGGCTCGTCGCCTTCCAGGGCCCCGGCTTCCAGATCCTCCTGCGACGACGGCCCGACGTGGGGCACCCGAGAGCCGCCGAGCGCGTACTCCTTGAGCCGTCTTTGATCCTCGGGGTTGCGCATCTCCAGCGCGGCGAGACAGAGCCGGTCCTTCCGCGCCGCCTTGAGCGCGGCGTCCCCGCTGGTTCCCGGCTCGGGAAGGTCGGTCGTCAGGAAGATGAGCTCGTAGTCGCCGGAGTGCGTCGCCTTCAGGATGGCCGCCTTGCCGAGCGCCTTCCACAGCGTGTCGGTCCGGCGCAACCCTCCGCGCGTACTCGTGAACGCCCCCGACACGTCGAAGAACCACTGCCGGCCGGCGTTATCCGTCGCTACGAAGTTGACCTCTACGCCGCAGGAGAAGCGCTGGTCCTCTTTCACGATCGTGAACCCCGCCGCCTCGAGCAACGCAGAAGCCAGCTCGCGCGCGGCCCGGCCCTCGCGCACCGCGCGCGACTGCGGGTCCTCGTCGTCGGGCCCCCGTTGCGGAACCGCGGGCAACACGACGCGCTCGCGCTCGTACTCGTCGAGGCGTCCCAGTCGATCGCGCTCGTCCTCCACGCGCCGAAGGGCGATGTCCCTGTACCGCTGGTCCAGGTCGTAGCCCACGAAGTGACGCTCGGTGCGAACGGCCGCGACGGCCGCGGACCCCGACCCCATGAACGGGTCGAGGACGAGGTCGCCCCTGTACGTATAGAGCTCGATCAGCCGTTGCGGGAGCTCGACGGGGAACGGAGCGGGGTGGCCGACGCGCGTCGCGCTCTCCGGCGGGATCTCCCAGAGGTCGACTGTCGCCTCCATGAACTCGTCCTTGTAGATCGAGACCTCGGACGGGAGACGAGGGTCCTCCTTGGCCCTTTCGCGGCGCGGGATTGCGCGGTCGAACCGCCCCTTGCTGGCGACGATCACTCGCTCGGTCAGATCGCGCAGGACGGGGTTGGCGGCGCTCTGGAACGAGCCCCACGCGGTCGAGTTACCGGCGCCCTTTCCCTTCACCCAGACGATCTCGCCGCGCAGTAGCAGCCCCAACCTGTCCTGGAGGATCTCGATGACGTCCGCGCTTAGCGATCGGTACGGCTTGCGGCCGAGGTTGGCGACGTTGACGGCGATGCGGCCGCCCGGCTCGAGCACCTCCTTGCACTCACGGAACACCTCGTAGAGAAGCTGCAGATATTCGAAGTAGTCGCTGGGCACGTCGCCCTCGCCGAGGGCCTCTTCGTATTCCTTCCCCGCGAAGTAAGGAGGTGAGGTGACGACCAGCGCCACCGACGCGTCCGCGATGTCCTCTCGCATGCGCCGCGCGTCCTTGGCGAAGATCTGGTCGATCGACTCCGCACGCGGAGGGTTGACGTGCGCGTCGCTCGAGATGACGGGAGGCGTGAACCGTCCGTAGAACGCGGTCGAGTCGTGGCTCTCGCGCCGGCTGACGCCGAAGTTCGACGTGGCGGTCGAGCGCGCTCGCTGGACCAACGGACCTCCTCCATCTCGTCTCCGGCTCAACCGGGGTGGCCTCCGGCGGTGACCGGCCCATCGTACGCGGCCCCCAACCGCCGTTTCTAGGGCAGTCCGAGACCGCGAAACTCGTTCGACGGTAGCGGCCCGGTGCGACACAAAACGGCGCGAAATCCCTGGTGGGGCGCACGCGGCCGGCCTCGCGGATAGTCTTCGGGCGGCGAAACGCGCGCGTAGCCGCCGGAATCCGGCCTCGACACAGGAGAGGATTCACATGACGCACTCTCGTCTCCGCCTGCGGGCGCTGACCACCGCCGTGCTCACCCTGGCCCTGCTGGCGCCCCCCGGCGCCGCCTTGGCCCACGCGGAGCGGGACGCCGTGCTCCCCGACGGATCCGGCAACGTCCCGGTGTACCGGCCGATGATCGCGAAGCCGAACCTGGTCGTGTGCGCGAAGGACAGTCTCGCCCGCATCAAGAAGATCACCGACAAGAAGCTGCGGTCGGACAACCTCAAGCTCGTCAAGAAGTGCAAGTTCGAGTACATCCAGGATGCGGTCAATCACGTTACGAAGCCCGGCACGACGATCTACGTCCTCCCCGGCGTATACACCGAGGATCCCTATCGATCGGAGCCGAAGTGCGCGGCGACCCTTCCTGAGGATCCGGACGGCAACGGGCCTCAGTACCCGATCCTTACCTACGAGCAGCAGCTCCTCTGTCCGAACGCGCAGAACCTCATCGGCGTCTTCGGCGACGTCAAGCCCGAGGACGACAAGCGCGAGTGCAACGCGGCCGTGTGCGATCTGCAGATCGAGGGGACGGGCCAGAAGCCCTCGGACGTCCGCATAACCGGAGGCTTCACCGAAGACGGAGAGTTCGCCAAGGCGAACGGGATCCGCGGTGACCGCGCCGACGGCCTCTACATGCGGAACTTCCTAATCGAGCTGTTCGAGTTCAACGCCGTCTACGTGCTGGAGACCGACGGCTTCGTCATCGACAAGGTGATCGGTCGCTGGAACGACGAGTACGCGTTCCTGACCTTCGCAGTCGACCATGGTCTCTACAAGAACTGCGAGGGCTACAACAACGGCGACTCGGCCCTCTATCCGGGCGCGGCGTCGGGCATGCACCAGGACAAACAGGAGTACGCCCAGACCACCAGGTGGTCGGTGGAGATCCGCAATTGCAAGTCACATCACAACGCCGCGGGCTACTCGGGCACCGCGGGGGACTCGACGTACGTGCACGACAACAAGTTCTACGCGAACCAGACGGGAGTCGTGACCGACTCGATCTACCCGAACCACCCCGGCTTGCCGCAGAACCACGCGTGGTTCACGAGCAACAAAATCTACTCCAACAACACCAACTACACGCAGGACTACGTGCAGTCCGGCATCTGCGACAAGAAGCCGTCCGAGCGCGGCTACAAGCCGGAGAAGGGCGAGCCGAAATGGGCAGGCGTGGTGTGCCCGACGATACCGGCCCCCGTCGGCGCCGGCCTCGTCATCGCCGGCGGCAACTGGAACCTCGTCGAGAAGAACCAGGTGTGGGACAACTGGCGCGCGGGGTTCATGCTGCTCGCCGTTCCTGCCGCCATCCGCGAGGAGGACGACCCGTCCAAGCAGTTCGACACGTCGCACTACAACAAGTACGTCGACAACGTCGTGAGCCTCGATCCGTCCGGCAAGGTTGACCTCAACGGGACCGACTTCTGGTGGGACGACCAGGGCGAGGGGAACTGCTGGTCGGACAACAAGGGCGCCAACGACGAGGTCCGGTCCAACACCGAGTACCCGACGGGCCTGCCCGCGTGCCCCGAGGGGTCGCTGCCGGTGCCTCACAACCCGAGTAAGACCGCGCTGATCGCGTCGTGTGCGACCTACGACAGGTGGGGCGACGACACGGCGAGGGACCCGCCCGGATGCGACTTCTTCGACACGCCTGAGGAGCCCCAGGAGGAAGGCGAAGGGGCGGCACTCTCGGTGCCCGTGCCTACGGCGACGTTCTTCGACGCCTGGATCAGCAGGTCGTAACGGCCGAGCGCGCGTTCACGCGCCCATAACCGAACAGCGGGTCGCGCCCCGGGGGGCCGAGATCGTCCGCGCTCTGGGTCAGACATTCGACGACCTCGGAGTTGGACAACCCGCGTGCGACGAGCAACGCCGCCACGCCCGAGACGAACGGCGTCGCCATGGACGTCCCCGCGACGGTGTCGTAGCCGGACGCCGGCGAGCACGCCGACTTGTCGGCACTCCGTAGATACGTCGAGAAGATGTCGCCCGCGCAGCTCACGCCGTCCCCGCCCGGAGCGACGAGGAAGTCGCTCGTCATGGACGAGTCCGAGTTCGAGAAGTAGCTGCGCAGGTCGCGCCCATCCGTTGCCCCCACGCACAAGACGTGAGGGGCCGCTGCCGGCTCGGCGCACAGCGGGACGGAGTCGTTGCCGGCGGCAATCACGACGACCGCGCCCGTGTTCCACGCGTACGAGATGGCGTCATAGACGAGATCGAGATCGCCCATCACCCGGGCCGCCTGCCCAAGGCCCGAGGTCGTCCCGAGCGAGAGGTTGATCACGTCGGCGTTCTCGTCCGCGGCATATCGGATTCCGTTGGCGACGCCCATGCTCGACCCCGACCCGTCCTCGTCCAGCACCCTCACCGGCAGGATCGTCGCGCCGGGGGCGGCGCCGGCAACGCCGGTACCGTTGCCGGTGACCGCCGCGGCTATGCCCGCGACATGAGTCCCGTGACCGTTCTCGTCCTGTGCGCCATCGGGATCGCTGTCACCCGTGAAATCCGCGT
>DATBND010000181.1:0-4521 GCA_036554505.1 Actinomycetota bacterium
CGCGTCGAGCAGGATCGCGAGGTCGTCGACCTCCGCGCGGATGTTCCCGTCGTTCTCCTCGACCACGCGCCCCAGCCGACGGGCGGCCTCGTCGAGGGTGTCGATCGCGACCGCCAAGTCCGCCCGGCCCTCCGAGATCGAGGTAAGGAACGCGTCGATGTTCTCGAGCGTGCGCGTCAGCTGCTGGTCGCGCCCGGCGAGGTCCACCGCGATCGTGTTGACGTTCTCGAGAAGCACTTCGAGCTCGTCGTTCTTGCTGCCGAGCGCGTGCGTGATCGTCGCGATGTTCCCGATCAGGCTCTCGATCTCCGCTCCCCGCCCCTGCATCGCCTGAAGGAGCTCGCTCGTCACGATGTTGATGTCGTCCGGGTTCGTCGACCGGATTAGGGGGCGCAACGAGTTGAACAGCACGCTCAGGTCGAACGCGGGCTCGGTGCGCGCCAGCGGGATCAGGTCCCCATCCTCGGTTAGGCCGCCCGGCGCGTTCGGCGACTCCGTGAGCACGACCATCCGCTGGCCGATCAGGTTGCGGTACCTGATCGCCGCACTCAGCTCCGCCGGAAGGTCGATGTCGGAGCCGATCGAGAGCGTCACGACGGCAAGACCGTCGACGAACTCGACGCCCGTGACGCGTCCGACGGTCACGCCGGCGGCCTTGACGACGTCGCCCTTGAGGAGCCCGGTCGCATCGGTGAACTCGGCCGTCACCTCGTACTGGTCCGAGAACAGCGGGAAGTTCCCGATGTTCGAGGCCAGCAGCGTGGTGATCACCGCCGTGACTACCGTGAAGACGGCGAGCTTCGCGGTGATCCAGCGGAAGCTCTTCACGGCGTCACCTCGTACGGGTCCGCACCGGTCTCGCGCATGGGGGCCCACAGCAGCCGCGCGAGCTGCGAGTCGACTTCTCCCTTGCCGTGCCGGTCGAGGAGCTTCCGGAAACGCTCGAACGCGCGCCCGGGATCGGCCTGGGGCACCGCCGACAGCGGGTCGGCCGCGTCGTCGGACTGCGGTCCTTGCCCCCTGCCGTAGAGACCGCGCGACACCTGTCCGGGCAGCTGATAGATCTGCCAGCACGTCATGTCTGACTCGTACAGACCGCGGCACGGTTGCTTCAGCCCTGAGTTCCACACGGTCGCGAACGGCTGAAGCTCCACGACGATGTCCGTGAGCTCCGCGGAGTTGGCCTCGAGTATCTGGGCCATCGTGGCCCCGCGCTCGACCAGCCGCCCGAGGTCCTTCTCGGTCCTTATCTGGAACGCGGTCAGGTCGTCGAAGAACACCGGCAGCGACTCCAGCGACGATGTGAACTGAGGCGCGGCCCCCACGAGCGCGCGGTTCGCCTCGTCGAACGACTCCAGGAAGTCGAGCAATGTGGTGTCGTTGTCGTCGAGCCAGGCGGAGAACTCGTTGAGCTGTCGGAGCGCGAGATCGAGCTCGGGGCCGCGCGCGTTGACCGCTCGCAACGCCCTCAAGCCCTGATCGATCGCGCGTCGGGCGTCGCGCGTCCGCCCGGTGAAGCCCTCTGCTAGCGAGCGGAAGACCGCGGCAAGGTCGCTCGTCGGCACGCCGGCGAGGAGCTCGTGGCCCAGCTGGAGCGCCTCCTCGAGCTCCACTGGCTCGTCGGTCTGGCTATCCGGGATCACGCTCCCCGATTGCAGGAGGGGACCGGCATCGTCCTCGGGCGGGAACAACGCGACCCACTTCTCGCCGAACACCGTCTTCGAGCGGATGTCGGCGCGCGTCGTCGCAGGCAATTCGAGGTCCGAGTCGAGTCGCATCTGCACGACCGCGTCGCCGTCGGAGCTCAGGCGAAACCCGGAGATGCGTCCGACGAGCACTCCCTTGATCTTCACGTCGCCGCCGACCGAGAGCTGCTGCCCGACGCCGTCCCCGGAGAAGATCGCGTCGACGCGATCACCCTTTTGGAACCCGCCCTTCAAGAAGACCCAGGTGACGCCGACCGAAGCGACGAGCAGAAGAAGAGCGGCGGCGCCGAGGATCGCGTCGCGCGTGCGACGGGCGGCGGGAGGTGGGCGAGTTGCTCGGGGCGCGCCGGGTTGGGAGTCCGTCTCAGTCACTCCCCCGCGACGTGTTCCTCAGAGACACCCTCACCCTTTTTAAGCACCTCTGTCCCTGCTCACGAGCTGCGAGCGGCAGGTGGACACGGTACCCCGGTTACGAAAAGAGGCGGGGCGGCCGAAGCCGCCCCGCCCACGAGCTTCGCTACGAGCTAGATACCGAAGATGATGAAGTTGCACGCCGTTCCGTCGACTCCCGTGAACGTCACGGGCTGCGTCGTCGAAAGGCCGGTGCCGAGCGCGAGGACCTCGTTCGGGTTCTGCTGGTTGACCACGACGTTGGCGAGCGGGACCTGGCCACCGCCGATGGCCGCGGCCGTGATGCGCACGTTGCCGGTACCGGTCACGAGCACCCCGGTGATGATCTGGCTTCCGGGCACGATGACCTGGTTGGACAGCGGGCCGGCCTGGGGGTCGGTCGACGCGGTGCAGTCGCCTGCTCCGAGGACTCCGCCGCCGCCCGGGTAGTTACGAGTTGCCAGGGCGCCGTCCGAGCCGGGGGCGCGGAACAGACCCATCTCGCCGATCGCTTCCGACTCGATCGTGGTCCCGTCAGAGTCCGTTACCTTCACCGGCTTCACGACGTTCACCTTCTGCGTCGCGGCCTGCACGATCGGCGCGCCCAGAACGATGATCGCCGTGAGCACGCCGACTACCGTCCACGCGGTCTTCCTGACAGTCTTACGGGTGTCGCTTGTCGTCTCCAAGCTCATCCATCTCCTCCCAAAAGCGATGCACGACATAGAGAGGCGACCTCTCGCCCCCCCTGACAAAGGTAATGGTTAACGAAGCGCGCGCCTAGAGGGTTGCTCCATTGCCGCGCGCTTCCGTGCGCGTTTGCTACGAACGGGTCAAGTCGATGCCCGATTCGCGTCGCTTTGTGTCAGATCGGGCCGGCGCGCGCGCGTCAACTCCTGTGCTTGCGCGCCTCGCCATCGTTCGATCGCGGCGTGATCGCCGGACAACAACACGTCGGGCACGCGCCGGCCGCGCCACTCCGGAGGACGGGTGTAATGCGGATACTCGAGCAAGCCCGAGGAGTGCGATTCCCACGCAAGGGACTCGGCGTTGCCCAGCACGCCTTCGACGAGGCGCGACACGGCCTCGATCACGACGAGCGCGGCCAACTCACCTCCCGCAAGGACGAAGTCCCCGATCGAGAGCTCCTCGTCGACGATCTCCTCGGCCACGCGCTCGTCGACGCCCTCGTAGCGACCGCAGACGAGCACGAGGTGCTCGAGTGCTGCGTACTCCGCGACCTTGGCGTGGTTGAGTACGACTCCGCGCGGCGACAACAGGACGACGCGGGTGGCCGGGCCGCGAACATCCTCTACCGCCGCGGCGATCGGCTCCGGTCGCATGACCATGCCGGCTCCTCCCCCGTACGGCTCGTCGTCGACGGATCGGTGCTTGCCGAGACCGTGATCCCTCAGGTCGTGCACGCCGACTCGGAGTCGCCCGGACTCGATCGCCTTGCCGAGCAAGCTCGTCCTCAGTGGCGCGTCGAACAGCTCAGGGAACAACGTGATCACGTCGATGGCGGGACGAGCCGTACTCAATCGAGCAGCCCTTCGGGAGGGTCGATCGTGACGCGCCGAGCGTCGACGTCGACCTCGACGACGATCTCCTTGACGAACGGCACGAGCCGGGGACCGCGCTCGGTCGTCACCTCGATGAGGTCTTGTGCAGCGCCGACGACGATCTGCGCCACCGTGCCGATCGTGTTCCCGTCGACGACGACAGCACAGCCCTCGAGGTCGTGGGGCCAGTACTCGTCGTCCTCCAGCGCGCGCGCCTCCGACGCCGGGATGTAGAGGGGGCCGCGCAAGGCCTCGGCCTCGTCGCGCGTCGTGACGCCTTCGAACTTCACGAGGAAGCGATCTGCGTGGTCGTGTGAGCTCTCGACCACGAGGGTTCCGCCGTCGTCGCGCCACAACGTCGCCCCCGGCTCGAAGCGGCGCGCGTCGTCGGAGATCGGCACTACGTAGACCTCGCCCGAGATGCCGTGCGGCTTGCCGACCTGACCCGCGAGAAGCATGCCGGGGGCGTGGCCACGCGATCGCCCGGACGATCGCGAAGGTATTAGTCCACCACCTCGACGAGAACGGTCTGACCGTCGCGCTGGCCGGCGGCGCGCGCGAGCGCCCGCAGCGAGCGGATGATGCGCCCGCGTTTGCCGATCATCTTGCCGACGTCGTCGGGATGTACGGAGACCTCGAGGACCGTTGCCCCCCGCTCGCCCTCGACCTCGGCGATCTCGACCTCGTCGGGGTTGTCGACGAGCCATTCGGTCACGTACTCGAGAAGCGCCCGGCTCATGTCGGAGAGGCCTACTGCTCGGGGCCGGCGCTGGGAACGGCGTCGCCGTCGCCCGGCTGGTCGTCGAGGAGCGCCTCCTCGGTCGCCGTGTCGGGCAGCGCATCATCGGTCACCGACGCCGCGG
>DATBND010000184.1:0-1577 GCA_036554505.1 Actinomycetota bacterium
GATATCGCGTGGTCACCAACGTCGGGGCCGACGCAGGTCAGAGCGTCTTCCACCTCCACTGGCATCTTCTGGGCGGGCGCTCGATGTCGTGGCCCCCGGGCTGACCCGGCGGCTCATCAACTGGGGCGAGGCCGTCCGACGGTAGAATCGGACCCCTAATACATGCAGACAAGGACGCAGATCAAGATCCTCGTCCCGGGTCACCACGACATGGTGGGGCTCGTCGGAGCGAGGGATGAGCTCCTCAAGTTGATTGAGGCCGCCTTCGACACGCACATCCTCGTTCGGGGCAACGAGATCACGATCTCCGGGGAGACGGTCGAGACCGAGCGCGTCGCCAAGCTGTTCGAGGAGCTCCTCAGCCTCATGGATCAAGGCCACGTGCTGAACCTCGACGCGGTGGGCCGTTCGATCGACATAATCAAGACGAAGGACGAGGCGCGGCCCTCCGAGGTTCTCGGCGACACCGTCGTCATCACGCACACCGGCAAGCCCATCCGCCCGAAGACGATCGGGCAGAAGCACTACACGGACTCGATTCGGGACAACACGATCGCGTTCGGGATCGGCCCGGCGGGAAGCGGAAAGACCTATCTCGCCGTCGCGATGGCGATCCGGTCCTTGAAGGCCGGAGACGTGTCGCGCATCGTGCTCACGAGGCCTGCGGTGGAGGCCGGGGAGCGACTCGGGTTCCTCCCGGGTGATCTTGCCGCCAAGATCGACCCGTACCTCAAGCCGCTCTACGACGCGCTCTACGAGATGCTGGAGCCGGACACCTTCCACCGCTGGCTCGCGCAGGGGACCGTCGAGATCGCGCCGCTTGCGTTCATGCGCGGGCGAACGCTGAACGACTCGTTCATCATCCTCGACGAGGCACAGAACACGACCCCGGAGCAGATGAAGATGTTCCTGACGCGGCTGGGCTTCGGTTCGAAAGCGGTCGTGACGGGCGACGTGACGCAGGTCGACCTTCCCTCGGGAGCGCGTTCCGGCCTGGTAGTCATCGAAGACATCCTCACGGATATCGCCGGGGTGACGTTCGTGCACCTCGACGCGCGCGACGTCGTGCGTCACCGCATCGTCCAGGACATCGTCGAGGCGTATCGCGTCTACACCGAGGGGGCCAAGATCCAGGGCGGACGGTCGTAGTGGCCGGTCAGCGGGCGGCCCCGTAATGGACGTCTTCTTAGCCAACGAGCAAGAGCTCGCCGTGGACGAGGCGCGGCTCGCAGCTCTTGCTCGCTACGTGCTGTCGGTCGAGAAGGTCGACGGCAGCGCGGAGCTATCGGTCCTGTTCGTCTCCTCCGATCACATCCGGCAACTCAACGCGCGTTTCGCCGGTGAGGACCACGCCACCGACGTCCTTGCTTTCCCGATGATGGAAGAAGAGGATGGCGCGCTGCTACTCGGAGACGTGGTCGTCTGCCCCGCCGTCGCCGAGAAGAACGCGACCCAGCTCGGTCACGATCTCGACGCCGAGCTCGAGGCGCTCGTCGTCCACGGAACGCTTCACTTGCTCGGCTACGACCACCAAGGCACGGAGGACAAGGCAAAGATGGATCAACGAATGGGAGAGG
>DATBND010000206.1:0-6173 GCA_036554505.1 Actinomycetota bacterium
TTACCGCGTCGAGAGCAATCGACGCGGTAAAGGTCTATGGGTCCGGCGAGACCGCAGTCATCGCCCTCGATCACGTGGACGTCTCGTTCGAGCGCGAGACGTTCACGGCGATCATGGGCCCGTCCGGCTCCGGAAAATCGACGCTCGTCCAGTGTCTGGCGGGGTTGGACGACCTCACGTCGGGCGAGGTGTTCATCGGCGAGACGAACGTCACGGCTCTCGACGAGAAACAGAAGACGCTGATCCGGCGCGACAAGGTCGGGTTCGTGTTCCAGTCGTTCAACCTGATCCCCACGCTCACCGCCGAGGAGAACATCCTGCTGCCGCTCGCGCTGGCGCGGCGCGACCCCGAACGTGAATGGGTCGATCGCCTCATCGCGACGCTAGGGATCGCGGATCGCCTCCACCATCTCCCCAACGAGCTGTCGGGCGGCCAGCAGCAGCGCACGGCCGTCGCGCGCGCTCTGGCCAGCCGGCCCGAGATCGTCTTCGCCGACGAGCCGACGGGCAACCTCGACTCGCAAAAGGGAGCCGAGATCCTCTCGTTCATGCAGCGGGCGGTACGGGAGCTCGGCCAGTCGATCGTGATCGTGACGCACGACCCGGTGGCCGCGACCTATGCGGACCGCGTCGTGTTCCTTCAGGACGGCAAGGTCGTCGACGAGATGACCGGGCCGACGGTCGACTCCGTGCTCGACAGGATCAAGAGCCTGGAGTCCTGAGACCGCATGTTCAAGGCGACGATCAGAGGGTGCTGGCGCACAAGCTGCGGCTAGGCCTGACCGCGCTAGCCGTCGTGCTCGGCGTCGGGTTCATTGCGGGAACGTACGTCCTCACCGACACGATGAACGCGGCATTCGACGACCTCTTCGAGGAGAGCACGCGCGGCGTCGACGTCTACGTCCGCGACGACAGTGAGTTCGAGGCGCAGTTCGGAGGAAGCCGGGAGCCGATAGACGAAGGCGTCCTCGACGTCGTCCAGTCGGTCGAGGGAGTCGAGATCGCCGCGGGATCGTTGTTCGGCTACGCGCAGTTCGTCGACAAGGAAGGGAACGCGATCACCCCCGGCGGCGCGCCGACGCTTGGGTTCAGCTGGGGGCCGGAACCGTTGAACCCGATGAAGCTCGTGGACGGCGCGGCGCCGCGACGCGACGACGAGGTAGTGGTCGACGCCAAGACGGCGGAGGACCACGGATTCGTCGTCGGGGACCGGATATCGGTGATCACCCTCGAGTCACCGCGCGCCTTCACTGTTGCGGGAGTGGCGACGTTCGGGGGGGCCCAGACCCTCGGCGGGGCGACGCTCGCGCTGTTCGAGACCGACACCGCGCAGGACCTCTTCGACAGAGAAGGGGAGTTCGACGCCATCGAGGTCGCGGCGCGCGAAGGCGTGAGCGAGGCAGACCTGCGAAACGCGATCCAGGCCGTGCTGCCGGAGGGAGTCGTGGCCGACACGGCCGCCGACGTGGGGGAGGAGCAAGCCGACGCCATCCAGGAGGGTCTGGGCTTCTTCAACACCGCCCTTCTCGTGTTCGCGGCCGTGGCCTTGTTCGTCGGCGCCTTTCTGATCTTCAACACGTTCTCGATCACCGTCGCGCAGAGAACGCGTGAGTTCGCGCTCCTGCGCGCGCTCGGCGCGAGCGGACGCCAGGTGATGACGTCCGTCGTCGTCGAGGCGCTCGTGGTCGGCGTGATCGCCGGCGCGGTTGGGCTCGGGGCGGGAGTATTGATCGCGATGGGCCTGAACGCGCTTCTGGGCGCGTTCGGGATCGAGCTCCCTCAGGCCTCGCTTCAATTCCAGGCGCGGACGGTCGTCGTCTCGCTCGCCGTCGGCGTCGCGGTCACGTTGATTTCGGCGGTGATCCCCGCGCGGCGCGCCGCCCGGATCTCGCCGATGGAGGCGTTGCGGCAGAGCGCGCCGGCCTTCTACCGGCCGTCGCGGCGGCGCCTCGCGATGGGAGCCTTGCTGACCGTCGCGGGCGCGGGCACCTTGTTCATGGGCCTGTTCAGAGACGTGGACCAGGAGCTGCCCTACATAGGAAGCGGGGCGGCGCTCGTGTTCCTCGGTGTGGCCACGCTCGCGCCCGCGGCGGCGCGGCCCATGGCCTCGGCGATCGGGGCACCCATGCGGGAGATGTTCGCGATGCCGGGCATGCTCGCGCAACAAAACGCGACGCGGAACCCGAAACGGACGGCGGCGACGGCTTCGGCCCTGATGATCGGCCTCGCTCTGGTCGGGTTCGTCGGGATCTTCGCGGCGTCTTCCAAGGCGTCGGTCAACGAGACGCTGGACAAGTCGTTGCGCGCCGACTTCCTCATACACAGCGAGTCGTTCACGAACCAGGCGATGAGCCCGAAGCTCGCCGAGGAGCTGAACACCCGCGACGAGCTGGAGGCGATCACGCCGTTTCGCATCGGGCAGTTCCGTCACGAGGGCAAGACGTTCTTCGTCGTCGGCAGCGATCCCGCCGCGCTCCCGCTGACCGCGGACATCGGCGTGGTGGCCGGCGACCTCGGTCGCCTGGACGACGGCGGCTTGTTCCTGTTCGACCAGACCGCGGCCGACCTCGGCCTGGGGGTCGGAGACGACATCGAGATGCAGTTCGCCGCCACGGGAAGGCAGACCAAGGAGGTCGTCGGTCTCTTCGACGACAAGACTTTCGTCGGCAGCGACTACCTGGTGTCGCTCGAGACCTACGAAGAGAACTTCTCCGAGAAGGTCGACACGACCATCTTGATCAAGGCGACCGACGGTGTCGACATCAACGACGCGCGCGCAGCGGTCGAGACGGTGGCGGCGGCATATCCCAACGTCACCGTCGAGAACCAGGCCGAGGCTAAGGAGACCTACGCGTCGCAGATCGACGCGCTGCTGGGCCTCGTGACCGCGCTGCTCGCGCTCGCCCTCGTCATAGCGCTTCTCGGGATCACAAACACGCTTGCCCTGTCCGTGTACGAGCGAACGCGCGAGCTCGGCCTTCTCCGCGCTGTGGGCATGAGCCGCGGACAAGCGCGGTCGATGATCCGATGGGAGGCCGTGATCATCGTGATCATCGGAGGGGTCCTTGGGATCGCTATCGGGATCTTCTTCGGGTGGGCGCTCGTGAAGGCGCTGGCCGACGAGGGCATCACCACGTTCGCGATACCGGGAGGGCAGCTCGTCGTGTACCTGGTGCTGGCGGTCGTAGCGGGCGTCGTCGCCGCCATCCCTCCGGCGCGGCGCGCCGCGCGGCTGGACGTGCTCGACGCGATCGCCACCGACTGATGAAGCCAAGGTTCTTCAAGACGCCCGGGGAATTCCGCGCGTGGCTCGAGAGGAACCACGACAAGGAGAAGGAGCTCTACGTCGGGTTCTACAAGAAGGCGTCGGGCAAGCCCAGCATCACGTGGCCGGAGGCGGTCGACCAGGCTTTGTGCTTCGGGTGGATCGACGGCGTCCGTCGATCCGTGAGCGACGATGCGTACACGAACCGCTTCACCCCTCGAACGGCCCGCAGCACGTGGAGCGCGGTCAACATCGCGCGTGCGAAAGAGCTGAAGAAGCTAGGCCTGATGACGCCGGCCGGCGAGGCGGCGTTCAACCGGCGATCGGAGGAGCGCTCTCGGATCTACTCCTACGAGCGCAAGAACGCGCGGCTCGATCCGGAGCTCGAGAAGGAGCTCCGCGCTGATCGCAAGGCGTGGGACTTCTTCGAGAGCCAGGCCCCCTCGTACCGGCGTGCGGCGGTGTGGTGGGTGGTCAGCGCGAAGAAAGAGGAGACCCGGCGCCGTCGGCTCGCGACGTTGATTCGGGATTCCCGAGAGGGCCGCAGGATCGCGGCTATGAGCTCGCCGGCGAAACGCTCCTAGCGTCCGCCTCGGCTAGGTCGGCGGACGTCTCCCCGCCGGGCCCGGGCCCGTCGCGCTCCGGGGCGTCGACCGTGATCCGATCCGCCGGCTCGTCGAGAGACCGCAGCCGCGCGAACACGGGGATCGAAACGAGGGTGACGACGCCGCCGACGACGAACCCGGCCGGGACCGAGCGCTCTTGCGACAGGTAACCCAACCCCGTCTGGCCCCCGACGCTTCCGAGGCTTCCCATCAACGAGTCGAACGACACGAGCGTGGCGCGCTCCGACGTGGGGATCGACTGGTGCAGGTAGGTCCTCCGGACGGGCTGCAGGACACCACCCGCGACACCGGCGAGAAGGAAGACCGGGACGGTGACCCAGAACGTCTGGATGACACCCGTCGCGACCATCAGCGCGGTGGAGGCGGCCGCCGCGGTGATCAAGAGCGTGGTGCGTCGCCGCCCGGGGACGGCGAGCCGGCCGACGAGCGCGTTCCCTGCGATCCCGGCCAGCGCGAACAGCGAGGCGATCAGACCGGAGATCCAGATCGCATCGTCCCCGTAGAGCTCGAGGAAGTAGGGCTGCCACGCGTACCACGCCCATGAGAAGAAGCCGAGGGTGACGAACGAATCGATGACGAGTAGCCGGACGGCCGGGGCCTTCCACCCAAACGTGATGCCCGCGCGCGCTACCTTGCGCATCTCGCCGACGATCCCGTGCAAGTGAAGCGTGCGAGGCGTGAACCCCACGTCGTGCATCGTCCGGTAACCGATCGCGAGGGCCATGAGGACCAGCACGACGCGCGCCAGGTAAGGGAACGCGAGGTCGAACTGCCCGAGCACTCCTCCTCCGATCGTCCCGGCAATCATCGCGATGCTGGCCACCATCGATCCGCGCGCGAAGACCCCGTCGAGCTCGTGGCGATATCCAGTCGCATTGAGCGCGTCGACGAGCCACGCCTCGACCGCGCCCGAGTAGAACGTGTAGCCGAGCCCGAGGATCACGCCGGCGACCGAGAAGAGAAGCAGGCCTCCATCGATGACTTCGACGCCGACGTAGGCGAGCGTCCCGAGGGCGATCGTCGCCTCGGACAGCAGGAAGGACGCCCGGCGGCCGCGGGTGTCGGCCACGACCCCCGTAGGGATCTCGAAGAACGCCATGGCCGCGGTGAAGACCGCGTTGGCGACGAACACCTCGAAGATCGAGAGGCCGGCGTCCAGCAGGAACAGCGTGTTGATCCCCCAGATCAACGACGCGGACAACGTGAAGAGCCCGGTGATCATCAGGTAGCTGCGGATGACGCGCTTGGGGTCCATGTCGATCGTCACAACCTCCCAGCGGCGACTTCGATTCCGAGTGGCATCGCCGGCGTGCTCAGGCGCGCCGAGGGCCGCGGAACTTCGCTCGCTGGGCCTCCACCTCGGCGCGCAGGTCGCACGCCTCCACGTGGTCGTTCACCAGGCCCATCGCCTCCATGAACGCGTACATGGTGGTAGGCCCGACGAAGGTCCAGCCCCGCCGTTTGAGGTCCTTGCTCAACGCCACGGCCTCCGGGCTCGCGCGTATCTTCGTGAGGGCGGCCCACGTCAGCCGGCGCGGGCGGCTACCAGGGCCCGGCTCGAAGGACCAGACGTACGCCGCCAGACTCCCCGTCTCGACGACGAGATCGAGACAGCGGCGCGCGTTGTTGATCGTGGCCTCGATCTTCGCCCGGTTCCTTACGATTCCGGCGTCGCCCATCAGGCGCTCGACGCTGCGCTTGTTGAAACGCGCGACGGCTTCGATTTCGAACCCCGCGAAGGCCGCGCGGAAATTGTCACGCTTACGCAGGATCGTGAGCCAGCTGAGCCCGGACTGGAAGCCCTCGAGGCTGATCTTCTCGAACAAGCGCCGGTCGTCGGACACGGGCCGCCCCCACTCGACGTCGTGGTAGCGCTCGTAGAGCGGGTCGCCGGCGCACCACCAGCATCTCGTGACGGAGTCCTCACCACGTGAGACACCCTCCGCAGGGATCTTCATCCCGCCAAACTAGCCGGGCCGGCGCGGGCGTCGCGGCCCTAGGTGGCAGACGCGCTCACGGCACCTGCTCGGCGAGGCGCGCCCGTTCCTTTCGCGACGACCGGACCTGCGGCGAGCGACCGCGGTGGTTCATCCACACGCCGAGCGCGACGGTGACGCCGCCGGCGATCTGGAGAGCCGTGAGGGTCTCTCCGATCGCGAGCGCGAGGACGACTCCCACGACCGGGACGAGGTTGACGTACGGCCCCGCCACCGACGCATCGACGTGCTCGAGGGCGAGATTCCATAGCCCATAGGCAACCGCCTGAGCGAACACTCCGAGAT
>DATBND010000312.1:0-3427 GCA_036554505.1 Actinomycetota bacterium
AGGAGCTACGCCCGGACGTGCCGGTGCTCTTCCTCGACACGGGCTTCCACTTCCCCGAGACGCTCGACTTCCGTCGGCGCATCGCCGAGATGTGGGACCTGAACGTGATCGACGTGCGCGGCGAGCACGGCTCGGCGAAACGCCAGGCCGAGATCTACGGGACCGGCCTCTACAAACGCGATCCCGACAAGTGCTGCTTCATCAACAAGGTCCTGCCGTTGCAGAACGCGCTCGAGGGCTACGACGGATGGATCTCCGGCTTGCGCCGGGACCAGTCACCGTTACGGGCCGACACGCCGGTGGTCGAGGCGCAGATGCTGCCGTCGGGTAACGAGGTCATGAAGATCCATCCGCTCGCGCACTGGACGCGCGAGGACGTGAACGAATACGTCGCGCGCCACGACGTGCCCACCCACCCGCTGCTCGAGATGGGCTTCCCGTCGATCGGGTGCTTCCCGTGCACGCGCGCCATCAAGATGGGCGAGGCCGAACGCGCCGGCCGCTGGGACGGCATCGCCAAGACGGAATGTGGCATCCATTCGTTCGGCAAGGAGCACGGTCCCAAGCAGACGGAGGCCGAGCAGTGAGCTCGATGCGCGCGCAGCCCTTCTACTGCCCGTACTGCGCCGAGCAGACGATCTCGCCCTTCGGCGAGGAGCGCGGCTACTACTGCGACTCGTGCGACCGCCGTTTCGAGGTGCGCTTCATCGGCCTGGGCGAGCCCGACCCGGCCTGAGCCGTCGGAGGCGCGTCGACGGAGGCAATATCCTCGAGGTCATGAGGCCGAACACGCTGGTTGCGATCATCTTCCTGCTCGCCGCGATCACGATCGCGGGAGTGCTCGGCGTGATCCGCCTCGTGCAGTTCGGCTTCTAGAGGACGCCTAAAAGAAGGCGCCCCGGCGCAGGTTGAGATTGCGGTAGAGCATCTGCTGGATCGTGTCGCGCACGCGATCGGCCAGGTCGAACACCAACATCGCGTCCTCGGCCGCGTCCTCGCCGTAGTCGTCCATCGGGACGGGATCGCCGAACTCGATGATCCACTTCGACGGGAGCGGGAGGGCGCCGAGCGGGCCCAGCCACGGCCACGTAGGAGTGATCGGGAAGTACGGGTAGCCCAGCGCCTTTGCGAGCAGCCGGGCGTTGCCGATCATCGGATACGCCTCTTCGGCCCCTACCACCGCGATCGGGATGATCGGCGTGCGCGTTCGCAGCGCGATCTCGATGAACCCGCCTCGTCCGAATCGCTGGAGCTTGTAACGCTCCTTCCATCCCTTTCCGACGCCCTTGTAACCCTCGGGAAAGACGCCGACGAGCTCGCCGCGGCGCAAGAGCTCGTACGCGTCCTCGTCACATGCGACCGCGTTGCCCGACTTGCGAGCCAGGGGGCCGATGAACGGCATGCGGAACGGAAGATTGGCGGCGACGTTACGGACCACCCGCTTCTGCGGGTGCTCGGTCGCCACCGCGTACTGGATCATGATCGCGTCGAGAGGGACCGTCCCGGAATGGTTCCCAACCATGAGGGCCGCCCCGGTCGACGGCACCCTGTCGATGCCGAGCGTCTGCACCCGGAAGTAGTTGTCGTACAGAGGCTTGGCGAGCGGAAGGAGCACCTGGCGCGATAGCTCCTCGTCGTAGCCGAAGTCGTCGATCGGGTAGTCGCCGCGCAGGCGCCGGCGCAGGAACCCATCCAGCCCCCCGCCCTCGGCCGGCGCGCGCTCGGTCTCGGTGCGTCGCGAGCGCCCGACGCCCGAGCCCAGCGGGCGCGTGGCCGTGCCGTTGCCCCCCGACGGATGGCGTCTTTGCGAGGCCGCCGGCTCGTGGATGCGGCAATAATCACTGCCGTCCGCGGCGTAGTTGCGGCACGGTCGTCCGGTAGAGGTAGTCGCCCGGCACCGAGTTTTCG
This sequence comes from Actinomycetota bacterium, assembly GCA_036554505.1. Lineage (GTDB taxonomy): Bacteria > Actinomycetota > CADDZG01 > CADDZG01 > WHSQ01 > DATBND01. The sequence goes on from DATBND010000312.1 coordinate 1,909, forward strand.
TTGCCCGGCGCGAACCTTCGCCGCCCTCGCGCGCACGCGCGTCCAGTCGAATGATCTCGGCGTCACCCATCAGACGGTCTCCCGTTCGCCCTCGGCCTTTTGTCTGAGGTACTCGAACAGCTCGCGCTCCCACGTCGGCCGGAGGTTGGGCTCGGGGATGTAGTCGTGGTCGCGATGATCGCGGAAGTCGACGAGGCATCCCTCGGTCGTGAACTTCGGGGCAAAGCCGAACGCCTTCTTCGCGCGGGTCGTGTCGACCACGCGACCGAACAGGATGAGCTTCAGCTGGTCGGTCGGGAAATCGACGACCTTCAACGAGCGCAACAGCTCGGCCGCCGACTGCGCGGCCGGCAACAGGAGCGGCAGCTCCACCCGGCCCAGCATGCGTATCGCCTGCGACAGATAGACGACCCCGTCGGCGGCGACATTGAAGATCCCCTTGCACTCGGCGGTCATGGCTCGATACATCGCGTCGACTGCGTCCTGCTCGTGGAGGAACTGCAGCCTCGGGTCATAGCCGAGCGCGGTCGGGATGACCGGCAGGGACAGATATCCAGACAAGTTCGTGGTGACCGTTGGGCCCATGACGTTCTGCGTTCGGAGGATGACGAGGTCAACGTCTCTCCGCCGCCTGCCGAAGTCGCGCGCATAGGTCTCCGCGTCGGCGCAGTCCTTCGCGTAGCCCGCGAGGTCGACGTGCCGGGACGCATGGTCCTCGGGAAGGAGGGAAGGCTCCGCGGGGCCCGAGCCGTAGATCGCGCTCGACGACTTCATCACGACCTTGCGAACGCGCTCGGCGCGCTGCGCCGCCGCGAGAAGTTGCATCGTGCCGATGACGTTGTTCTCCTTCATCTGCGAGCGACCGCCGAGGCGCGCGGGGCTCGATGCGATGTTCGTGTGCACGATGGTGTCGGTGCGGGTCGCTTCCAGAACGCGCGCGATGAGCGGACTGCGGATGTCGGCCCGGACGAACTCCAGTCCCTTGATGGGGACGGGCGGCTCCTCGAGATCGACGCCGACGAGCGAATCGATCGACTCGTCGCGCTCGAGCATCTTCGCGAGCCTCAGTCCCAGGAACCGAGACACGCCCGTTATGAGAACCCGTCGCCGCGTCGTCTCCACCATTGGGCTCACCTTAGCCGTTCGAAGGCCCCACGATCGCGGTCGAGCCGGCGCGAGCTCTCAGGCGCGCCGCGGCGTCCCCCTTGTTGATTGCGAGCGACATATAGCGATACGAGTCCTCCACCAAGACGAACTCGCCGTCGTCCACCGCGGCGAACGTGGGGGCGTACGGCACCTGCAGACGGTGACCCTCCATCCTCACTTCGAGACTCGAGAGATCGGCGATCCCCGCCGACTCCATCGTCGGCCGGTCGAAGTTGAACTGCAGGTTTCCGAAGCGGTCGACCTGGAGCACCTCGGCATGGAGGTGATCGTCGTGCACCCACGCGTGGGAGATCTCCAACGGCACGAGCTCGTCCGGCTCGACCGCGGGGCCCAGCTCGGCGGGGTCGACGCC
>DATBND010000333.1:0-3136 GCA_036554505.1 Actinomycetota bacterium
GCCGTCACCGGGTCGAGCCCTCCGGCCTGCTCGATGACCGGTCCGGACGTCGCCCGATTGATCACGACGAGGGTCCGGTCGAGGAACCGCCCCGGCCACGCGTCGACGCGCGCGACGACGTCGTGGGGGATCTCCACGCCGCCCATCTCGAGCACGGCTCCGTCCGGGAGCTCTCCCGCGACGATCACCGGGAGGACCGACGGAGGAGGGTCGCGCAGCTCGTCGACGAGTGCGCCGAGCGGCCGATCGGAGAAGCTGTCGTCCCAGTACGCGGCATCCTCGAACGTCTCGACGTCGATGGCCAAGACGTCCACAGTCGTGTTCCCGGGTTGCACCCGTCCCGCGTCGAGCTTGGTCGACGTCAGCGTGCTCGGCCACGGGAACGACTCCGGTACGACGTAGGAGCGGTCGACCGGGACGGACACGTCGCTGCCCGTGAACACGTGGGATTTGGCGACGGTCGTTGCCTCGACGGATGCAGCCATCGTCTGCGCGTACAGGAACATGCCGAAGGCCAACGCCGAAGCCGTGATCAGCATGAGCGCAAGGGCGCGCGCCGCCGCCAATCGGTTCATGGCGAGATACACCGGCATGGATGCACCCCGATCGCGCCGGCGCATCATGACCAGCGTGCGGCGGAAGCCGCGCGCGGCAAGTCCGGCAACGCCCGCGACGAGGAGGACGGGGAAGACCAGAAGCCACGCGGACGGGCGCTCGACGCCGCTTGCGGACTCGGTCACGACGCCTCCGCGCCGAACGATCTCGCGCAGCGCGAACGCGGCGAGGGCGAGCACCGGGATCTCCCACGTAAGGCGTGCGAACGAACGTCGCTCGCTAGGTGGAATTGACGCCGCGGCCGCGACGACGCCGATCACCACCAGCGCGACAGGAAGGACCACGGCCGTGACGCGCGCCGCCTCTGCCACACCGGCGGGATCGAGCGTGGCCCCCGGGCCGAAGCGCGCGAGGGCGATGGCCACGAGCGCGAAACCAGCGGCCGTCCCGGCCGTCGCGGGCAAGAACGACTCGACTGCGCTCTTCCAACCGACCGTCGCGGGGGCCATCCCCCGGGCGATCAGGTACCGGACCTCGGTCCGTCGCCGGTTGACCGAATACGCACCGGCCGCGCCGACCACGACGATCGCGGAGACGAGGCCGACCACCGCCAGCAGCTCGATGGACGGGCGCAACCCCGCGACCGTGTCGCGCGCCTCGACTACGTCTTGTTCGAGCGTCGATCGGAAGTCCATGCGGATCGGGAGTCGCCCCGGACAGCTTCGGCACCTGGCCTCGAAGTACCGGCCCAGGGGCGAGCGCACGTCCAGCAACCGTCCGTTCAGACGAGTGAAGTCCGCGACGAGATCGGTCGCGGACGTGACGTCGAGCGTCGCGTCGACCTCGAGCGGGAACTCCCACTGGAACTCCGCCTCGCGCTGGCGGAGCTCGTCGGTGACGTCGTCGAACGCTGCGCGCTCGACCAGCACGAAGGGAGGCGGCAGGGGAGCGTCGACCGACGGGGGCCGGAACTCCTCGGCGAGCGGCTCCCAGTACGCGCGCGGAGGGGCGTTCGCGAGCGCCTCGTAGATCCCCGCGACCTCCACCACCGCCTTCGTCTCGCCGGACCCCAGGGTGACGAGATCGCCCGGGCCCACCTCCAGGGCCTCGGCGGTGACGTCCTGGATCCACGCGGGGTGGGTCGGTGTCTGTCCGCGCGTGGGCCGCGCAAAAGGCCTGATCTGGCCTGTGGGGGACCCTTCGAGGACGCGGATGTGATCGAGCGCCCCGGTTCGGTGCACCACCCGCACCGGGTTGGCGGGACCGGCTCCCGGCCGTTGTGTCGTGACCTCGACGGGGTCGCCCAGCATCGAGAGGATCCGGTCGTCGTCGAGGTACGGGAGGCCGGCGGCGGCCTCCAGCACCTCGTCGCGCACGGGCGCGGTGGGGACGGGGTCGTCTGCGCCCGGCAATACTCCCCGGCGTAGCTCCCGGAACGCGATCGTGACCCCCGCCCCGTAGCGGGTGGACTCGGCGACGGCCCGTTCCAGGGCGTCAGTCCCCGTGGAGGCCAGAAAGAGGGCCGGGGCAGCAGCGGTCGCTCCCAGAAGCAGGGCGCCCGCCGCCAAGGCCGCCAGGATGGCCGGCCAGCGCCTGAGCACCAGCGGCGCCTTCCTCCACAGCGGATGGGGGGCCAGGAGCGCTCCTCTCGTCGGGGCGACGCTACTACAGCACTAGTAGCGGTCGGGTGCGCCACGGGGCGGCGCCGCCTGAGAACGGGGGTGGACCGTCGACCCCCGCGACCGTCTCGGCGATCGAGGGCTAGCAAATGAAAAAAGCGCCTCAACTGCGTACTAAAAGGTCGCCCCTGCTTGCCGATATTTGCCAGAGAAGAAAGTGGGGCCAGGGGGCCTCCCAACAGGAAGAGGTAGGGGCGCATGAGGGACCGCCGACGGCAGACTCTGCCGGCGCTGTTGCTCCAGCCGGTCGACGCCATTCGTGCCCGCCGCCGCAGGCGGGGGCCGTCGACCCTGGCGGCGCGCGTCGTGGCGCCCGTGCTCGTCGGGTTCATGGGCGACGAGAAGGTCTCCGAGGACGATCTCCGCCGCTTCTTTGCAGCGTCGTTCGCCGTGCTCGCCGTGGTCGTGGCGCTGATGCTCGGCGGCGGAAGCGCTCGCGCCGAGATCGACCGCTGCGAGATGCCCGGCAACGGCAACGAGAGAAGGTGCACGCCGCCCCCGCCGCCCCCGTCGTCGGCCCCGCCGGCGCCGCCTTCGTCGTCGGCCCCACCGCCTCCGAGCGAGGAGCCGACGCCCGAGCAAACGCCGAGCGAGACCCCGACCCCGGAAGAGACCCCGACCCCCGAGGAGACCCCGACCCCGGAAGAGACCCCGAGCGAGGAGCCAACCCCGACTCCGGAGGAGACCCCGACTCCGGAGGAGACGCTGACCCCGAGCGAGATAGCTACCCCGGAAGAGACTCCGACCCCCAGCGAGACCGCCACCCCGGAAGAGACCCCGACTCCGGAAGAAACGCCCACGCCGGAGGAGACCCCGACTCCGGAAGAAACGCCCACGCCGGAGGAGACCCCGACTCCGGAAGAAACGCCCACGCCGGTCGAGGAGCCGATCCCGAGCGAGAG
>DATBND010000337.1:0-10561 GCA_036554505.1 Actinomycetota bacterium
GGGCCGGTGTGGTGGCCGGCAGAGGGTCAGGTGGCGAGTTCCGAGGCGGTCTGCGCCTCACCGGCGTACGCGGCTTCGAGCGCAGCGATGTCGATCTTGCCCATCTGGAGCATCGCCGACATCGCTCGGTTCGCCTTCTCACGGTCCTCCGACGAGATCAGCTCGCTCAGGACCGTGGGGATCACCTGCCACGACAGCCCGTACTTGTCCTTGAGCCATCCGCACGGCCCGAACTCGCCGCCCTCGCCGAGGTTGTCCCAGAAATAGTCGACCTCTTCCTGCGACTCGCAGCTCACGAGGAACGACACGGCCTCGTTGAACTTGAACTCGGGGCCGCCGTTTATCGCCGTGAACTCCTGACTCTGCAGGCGGAAGCTGACGGTCAGGACCGTCCCCGCCGGCCGGGGCCCCGCCTCGCCGTAGTGCGAGACGTCCGTGATCTCCGAGTCCTTGAAGATCGACGTGTAGAAGTTGGCCGCCTCCTCCGCCTCGGTGTCGAACCACAGGTTCGGCGTGATCTTCTGCATTGCCGGCTCCTTTCGGGGCTCCGGCCCCCGGCGGGGGCCTCTGAGAATGTAGACGGTGCCGGGGCCAAAAACTCATCTGTCCCCGGGCGCGCCGGGGGTGCGCCCGGCTGTCGCTCGTCCCTGCCCCCGCCGGGGTGGGGCAGCTGTTCTTGTTCTCGCTGCCCGCCCCGCAGCTGGCCGCGACCCGCATGGTGTTCGTGGGAATCGAGGGGTCCGCGGGGTCTCAGGGGTCAGCGCGCGACCCCGCAGACCCCCGCGACCCCCCACAGGAGACGTGACGGCGGTGGCCTCGCGACCAATACCTTTCTGACGACGACGAGTGGAGGCCGGGTGGACCCAGCGACCGAGAGCGACGAAGCCCTGCTGGCGTGGGTGTCCGAGCCCGGCGCCTTCGAGGAGCTCTACCGGCGGCACGTCGCAAAGGTGACCGCATTCGCCACGCGGCGCTGCGCGCGGCCGCACGACGTCCCCGATCTCGTCGCCGCCGTATGGCTGGAGGTGATCGCGTCGTCCCGCTCGTTCGACGCTCGCAAGGGCCGTGCCCTTCCGTGGGTCCTCGGCGTTGCCGCGAACCTGACGGCGTCACAGGCACGCCGGCGGGCGCGCGAGCTCGACGCGTTGGCCCGGCTGGGTCGCGAGCCGCTACTCGAAGACGAGGAGGTCGGCGAGCTCGAGGCGCGGCTCGACGCCGAGGGACCCGCGCGCGAGGTGCTCCGAGCTCTGGGCGAGCTGCCCGCCGGCGAGCGCGTCGTTGCCGAGCTCGTGTTCGTCGAGGGGCTGGAGCCTGCCGACGTCGCGCGGGCCCTGGGCATCCGGCCCGCGACCGCACGGATGCGGCTCCTACGAGCGCGCCGCAAGTTGCGCGCGTCGATCCCGTCTCGAAAGTCAGCCGGCGACGAGCCGGTCCCCCATCTCGGAGGTACGTCATGAACAGAGCCCCCGCTCCCCCACTTCGTTCGTTCGAGGCTCGGCTGATGCCGATGTTGGCCGCCGCGGCGCGATCCGCCGTGAACGCTCCTCGCCCGAGGGCCACCGGCTGGGCGACCTACCTTCGCTTACGCCTCGCGGCCGCGGCGATCGCGGGAGTGCTGCTGGCGCTCATCGTGCCGCTGGCGTCGGACGATCCGCTGCGGGGTGCGCTCGCGATCAGGGAGCACGGCGACACCATCGTCGTCTCCGTTCGCGACGCCGCCGCGGATCCCGATGCGATGACCAACGACCTGCGCGCGGCCGGGTTGCCCGCCAACGTCGAGGTCGTGCCCGTGAGCCCATCGTTGGAGGGCGCGTGGGTCGACATCGTCAACGACAACCTCGGCGGGGGCTACAACGACCCGCGCATCTCCGACGTCTTCCGCCAGATAACGAAGCGTCCTGCCGAGCTCGAGCTGCCCGCCGATTTCTCCACTGCGTTCACCCTGGTCGTCGGACGGCCCGCGCAACCGGGCGAGCGATACCAGATAGCGCTGGACGCCGACGTCTCGAGCGCATACGCGTGCTTGGGCCTTGCCGGGCTCACGCCCGCGGAGGCCGACGCGTCCATCAGGCGCCAAGGTTACGAGCCCCGTTGGTACTACGAGCGCTCCGACATCCCGTACACAGAGGTCCTCGAGGATGTGCCGGTCGACAAGGTCATCGTCGGGGCGGAGTTCGACGGGCCGACGTCCGTCATCGTGCACACGGCCGAGCCGGACGGAGCGCACGTGCACGACGGCGGGCAGCGCGAAGCCGGCTGCTGACGGCGCATCGCGAGCTCGAAACCGCGGCCCACCCGGGGGCCGGCAGTACCGCCCGAGATGCGAGGAAATGTTCGGCTCGCGCGGTCCAGCCACCTTGCGCCCGCCCGGCCCGGACCCCAAGCTTGGGGCGATGGCGACCATCCGGACTCCCGACCAGCGGCTGCGCGTCTTCATCAGCTCGACGATGTACGAGCTGGCCGAGGAGCGCGCCGTCGCGCGGCGCGCGATCGAGAGCCTTCACCTCAGCCCGATCCTCTTCGAGATGGGAGCCCGGCCGCATCCTCCGCGCGAGCTTTACCGCGCCTATCTCGAACAGAGCGACATCTTCGTCGGGATCTACGCCGAGCAATACGGATGGATCGCGCCCGAGGCGACGATCTCGGGGATCGAAGACGAATACAACCTGTCGGAGGGCATGCCCCGGCTCGTCTACGTGCGTGATCCGGCGCCCGAGCGCGACCCGAAGCTGAGCGAGATGCTGGAGCGGATCGCGTCGGACGGGATCAGCTATCGCCGCTATCGCCGACCGTCGGAGCTCCAGCGGCTCCTCGCGGACGACCTCGCCGTCCTCCTCTCGGAGCGCTTCTCACCTGCCGGGCGGTCCGAGGAGCCCGTAGAGGATCGCCCGCGTCACGACCTCCCGGTGGCGCCGACTCGCTTCGTGGGGCGGCAGCGAGAGCTCGGCGAGCTACTCGCTCTAGTGCAGGAGCGCGACATGAAGCTCTTGACGCTTACCGGCCCCGGCGGGATCGGAAAGACCAGGCTGGCGCTCGCGTTGGCGCACGGGTGCAAGGACCACTTCGAGCACGGCGCGGCGGCCGTATTCCTCGCTCCCGTTCGCTCGGCGGACCTCGTCCCAACTTCGATTGCCACCGCGCTCGGCCTGCCCGTGACCGGCGCGCGATCTGCGATCGAGGTGCTCCGGGACTACCTGTCGACGCGCGAGTTGCTCCTCCTCGTAGACAACTTCGAGCACGTCGTCGACGCGGCCCCCGAGCTCACTGCCTTGATCGGCGAGTGCCCGCGGGTCAGGTTGCTCGTGACGAGCCGCGAGATGCTGCGCTTGTCGGGCGAGCACGTCTACCCGGTCCAGCCTCTGCCGATCGCATCGCTGAACGGCGAACGCGGCCCGGCCGTCGAGCTGTTCATCGATCGCGCCACCGCGATCCGTCACGACATGCCGCTGACCGAGCCCGTGCTCGACGCTATAGCGCAGATCTGCGAGCGTCTGGACGGCCTACCCCTTGCCATCGAGCTCGCGGCGGCGCGCGTGCGCGTGCTGATGCCACAAGAGATCCTCGCCCGCCTGCACAACCGGCTCGACTTCTTGGCGACAGGCCCAAGCGACTTCCCCGAGAGACAGCGAACTCTTCGCCGGACCATCGAGTGGAGCTACGACTTGCTCACCGAACGCGAGCAAGAGTTGTTCCGCTGCCTGTCGGTGTTCCGCGGCGGCTTCACACTCGAGGCCGCGGAGGGCGTGCTTTCAGGTACGCAGGATCTGCTCGAAGGGCTGGCATCGCTTCTCGACAAGAGCCTGATCCGCACCGACGCAAGCGTGTCGGAGCCTCGCTTCACGATGCTCGAGACGTTGCGCGAGTTCGCACTCGAGCAGCTCGAGTCTCACGCGGGCCTCGAGGACGTCCGGCGCCGGCATGCGGAGCAGTTCGCGGAGTGGGCGGCGGGCATCCACACCGATGGACGTGAGGCGGAAGCGATCCGCGGGGTGGAGCTCGACTACGACAACCTGAGGGCCGCGCTCGACTGGCTGCTCGAGAACGGTGATCCCGGGCGCGTCGCCCGCGCGGCGACCCTGCTGTGGAAGTTCTGGTGGGTTCGCAGTCTCTACACCGAGGGCATCGAATGGATGGAGCGCGTCAAGGCGCACCCCGGGGCGCTCTCCCAGCCGGACGCGGCGACGGTCGAGTTCGTCATCGGGATCCTCGCGTTCGGCAACGGCGACTATCCGCGCGCGGCGAAGGCATTGACGATCGCGCGTGGTCGCTACGAGGAGCTTGGCGACGTGCGGGGCTCGGCGCTGACGTGGCTCTGTTTGGGGGTGACCATGCGCATCGCCGGAGACATGGGCGGGGAGACCCTTCTTCGGCGCGCGGTCAACACTCTGAAGGAAGCCGGAGACGACTGGGCGCTGGCGTTTGCGTTGTTCGGGCTCGGGCGCGTCATCCTGATGGACGGCCGTGCGGTCGAGGCCACTCCGCTGCTCGAGGAGAGCGTGCGGCGCGCCATCGACGCGGGCTCACAGACGCTTCTCGCCATTGCCCTCGTGAACCTTGCGTGGGCGCGCATGGCGCTGCCGGACATCGAAGGGGCCCGGGAGGCGGCGGTGCGCTCGTTCGAGGAGGCGCGCGCGATGGACAACCGCGATAGCACCGCGCGCGCGGTCGAGGCGTTGGCCGCGATCGCGTTGACCGAGGGCGACGCCGAGGACGCCGCCGTCCTCTTCGGGGCGGCCGAGGCCATACGGCGCTCCATCGGCGGGGTGGTCTGGGTGCCGGACCGGCTCATGCACGTCGCGACCGAGACGACGCTAAGAGACAGGCTCGGCGACGAGCTCTACGAGGCTCGTTATCGACGCGGCGCGGAGCTGCCCGTGGCCGAGGCCGTCAAGAAAGCGCTGGAGTGCGGCGTCCATCCGCACGGCGAGGCGCGCGCTGCAGCGGGCGCGCACGAATCGTTGTCGGGCTGACGAGGCCGTCTTATCTCGGCGACTGATCGTCGGCAGCGGACACTCGCGCCTTCCACAACGACCGTGCTCGACGTCGGCCTTGGCGCGCTCGATCACCGGTTCCCGGGCGAGCGTCGGATCAGCCTGGTGACGGTTCGGCGTGTGGCTCCACGGCTCGCGGGGGACCGACGCGCCATGCGACTAGGGCGACGGGCGCCCCGACGAAAAGCACCAAGGGGACCGAGAAGAACAGGAGAGGCACGACCATGGACAGGGGCATTCCGATTCCGAATCCTCCGCCTAACGCGACCGAGGTAGACGTGGTCCCAAGGATCAGGGCGACCAACGCGAGGCCCGGCAACCACGCGGGGGCCCACATGCCGATCCGTCGAGCGAGATCCTGCCGAGGCGACGGCGTCGTGGGATCGGCGTCGAGCCAGAACGCGGCCCACGCGGCCAGCCCTGCGAAGCTCCCGACGAAGGATGCCTCCGACAAGCGCCCCAGGAGCGAGGCGCCCACGTCGGCGCATCCCGGAAGGGACGGGTCACCCGCCGCAACGCAGAAGCGCCAGGCACTCCATGCGTCGAACCACCTGATCACCATCACGAGCAGCAAGAGGCCCGCGACGAAGATCAGCACGGCCGCCAGTGTCTTCTTCATCCTCCGATTTCATCGGCGCCTCAGGGCGCGATGCTGAGCACGACCCCCCGCCCGGGGTGAACCGTCCCTGGCTAGGACCCTTCGGTGGATCGATAGGTGCAGATGTGCACTCCGGTGCTGCTCGTGGTCGTCGACACGAGCTCGAGCCCTCGTAGTCGGCCGTCGTCGGGAAAGAGGCGCTTGCCGCCGCCGAGGACCACGGGCTCGATCATCAACCGGTACTCGTCCACGAGGTCGTTGGAGATGAGCTGCTGGGCCAGGTTCGAGCTCCCCATCACCTGAATGGCGCCGCCGTTCTCGGTCTTCAGTTTCCCGACCGCGCCGATGACGTCGTCGGGGGGCAACAGATGCGAGTTAGTCCAGGTCAGGTCGTCCTGGGACAATGTGCGCGACGCGACGTACTTCTTGATCTCGTTCATGCGATCCGCAAACGGATCGCCCGCGCGCCCCGGCCATGCACCGGCCATCGTCTGCCACGTCCGCCGTCCGAACAACAGCGCGTCGGTCCCCTGCATCACCTCGTCGATCGCCGGCCCCATCGCTTCGTCGTCGAAGTAGCGCATGGACCACCCGCCGTGCTCGAAACCGCCGTCGGTATCCTCCTTGCGTCCGCCCGGACCCTGGACGACTCCGTCCAGGCTGATGAAGTCGCTGAGCACTATCCGCATCTCCGTCACCTTCCTCGCCGTCCGTCGTCTCCAGCCAAGGATCGAGACCGTGTGGCCCTACATGTATAGACGACGCGCGTAGCGCGAACTCATCGACGAAGCGCTTCCGTGACCCTCGAGGACGGACGGTTCGAGCATTAGGCTCGCACTATCGTCGGAGATATCTGGGGGGACACGCTCCTCGTCGGGGCCGCGCTTGTTGCGGCGGGGGCCATCCTGTTCGCGTTGGACTGGCTGCTGACGCCGACGGCGCCGCGACCCGACGCGTCGGCGCCCGGCGCCCTCGGCCGGCGGTGGCGCAACTACCGGTGGTTCTGGTTCCGGATGGGTCTGAACGCTCTTGCATGGCCGCACGTCGTCGACGTCGCGTTGGGCACGGGCAAAGCCGAGGTCGCCCGGACTCCAGGCGATGTCGTCTGGAGGCGCGGGACCGCGACTCTCACGCGCTATCGGCCGCGCTCGAAGGCGAGCGAGGTCGTCGTAGTCGTGCACTCGCTCGTATCCAGACCGTGGATCCTGGACCTCGCCCCCGGAGCAAGCCTCGTCGAGTCCCTCGTGGATCAGGGATTCGACGTCTTCTTGTTGGACTGGGGAGACCCGGCACGCTCCGAGGCGATGTTGGGCCTGAGCGATTACTCGAACATCCTGATGCATGCCGAGGAGGAGGCACTGGCGAGGGCACATGCTTCTCGAGTGCACCTGATCGGCTATTGCCTCGGTGGCTTGATATGTCTCTTGCGTACGGCCGCCCGAAGCCATGAGCACATCGCATCGGTCGCCCTCCTCGCGACGCCCGTCGATTTCTCGATCCACGCGGGGCTCCAGCCCCTCGTCGCGAATCGCTTCTTCAAGCCTGCGTACTTCCTCGACGGATCTGGTTGCATCCCGGCCGAGGGGCTTCGCGAGTCGTTTCACTTCCTTCGACCGCGAGCGCTCCGGACCGCCGTGGGGGCCTGGAGGCGAAGACACGACCCCGCGTTTCGTCACATGTACGACCCACTCGCGCGCTGGGTGTGGGAGCACAGGCCTCTGACGGGCGCGGCCTACCTCGACCTCGTCCGGCTTTTTCGCACCAACGCCCTACTGAACGAGGGCATGACGATCTCAGGCGAGATTGCGCGGTTGAGAGACGTGCGGGCCCCCGTCTTGACGCTGATCGCCGAGCACGACCACATCGTGCCCAGTGCTTCGAGCCGTGCTCTCAGCAGAGTCAGTGGCATCTCCGTGGAAGTGGCGGAGTTCGATACGGGGCACGTCTCGATGATCTCCGGAGGCGCCGCCCGGTCGACGGTGTGGCCGACCATCGCGGAGTGGGTCCGCGCCCACGCAAGCTGACTCCGCGCGCCGCGGCTAGGTATACGACTCTTCGAGGCTCGGGTACGTGCCGCTCGCGACCTCATCCGCGAACCGACGCGCCGCGCGCGTGATCTCTTCGCCCATCGAGGCGAACGACTTGACGAACTTGCCGACTTTCCACGGGGTGATGCCCAGGAAGTCGTGGAAGACGAGTACTTGCCCGTCGCACCACGGCCCCGCGCCGATCCCGATCGTTGGGATGGACAACGAGTCGGTCACCTCTCTGGCCAGGTTCGCCGGCACGGCTTCGAGGACGAGCGCGAACGCGCCCGCGTCCTGTAGCCGCAGTGCTCCTTCTCGGATGAGCTCTGCCTGATCGTCGGTGCGTCCCTGGACCCGCCGGCCGCCTAACTGGTGCTCCGCCTGAGGGGTCAGGCCGAGATGGCCCATGACGGGAACGCCCGCCTCGACGAGGCGCGCGATCAGCTCGACGACGATCGGGGTGGCACCTTCCATCTTGACGCAGCGCGTGTTCGCTTCTTTGAGGAAACGCGCGGCGTTGCGCATCCCTTCCTCGACCGAGACCTGGTAGCTGCCGAATGGGAGGTCCCCCACCACCAATGCGTTCTCGACTACGCGCGTCACCGCCTTTGTGTGATGCAGCATCTCGTCGACGGTGACCGGGACCGTGGACGGATGCCCGAGCATCATCTCCGACAGGGTGTCCCCGACGAGCATGAGGGGAATCTCGGCCTCGTCGAGAATTCGAGCGAACGTCGACTCGTAGACCGTGAGCATGACGAACCTCTCGCCCCGATCCTTGAAGCCTTGCACGTCGCGGATCGTTATCGGCATAGTCGCCTCCTCGTTGGTAGCCGCTGCCGACAACGGGAGCCTGCCACGGTCTGCTCGCGCGCGCCACTCAGAATCGGCATGCCGCGACTTGGGCCGGTGCAGCTGGACTAGGACCAACGCCCGGGCGATCATGATCCCTTCACGACGTCGTTGCCGTGCAACGGAGGGCTGATGCTCGACCACCTTGGACTCAACGTGCCCGATCTCGCAGCGGCGAAGCGTTACTACGACGCCGTCATGCCGAGCCTGGGCTTCGAGCCGTTCTTCGTTACGGACCAAGAGTTCTCCTACCAACCCGCTGGGGGCAAGCCGGGAACGCGGATCTTCTTCTATGCCGCGCCACACAAGAACGAATACGTGCGCAAGCAGGTGGGTCTGCAACACCTGGCGTTTCGAGCGCGAACGCGCAGCCAAGTCGAGAGCGCTCACACGAGGGCCCTGGAGCTAGGAAGCGACATCCTGTTCGCGCCGCAGCTGTTCCCCCAGTACCACGAGAGCTACTACGCATCGTTCTGGTTCGACCCTCACGGGTTCTTGCTCGAGATCGTGTGCCACAAGCCGACTACGCAATCCGACGGCTATGCGCGCGCCACGGTGCGTGGGGGCGGCTGGACTCGAACCAGCGACCGGGCGATTATGAGTCGCCTGCTCTGACCAACTGAGCTACGCCCCCGGACTCCCGCGATTGTCGCATCCAGTCGCGACGCCCGGTCATTGGTCGTGAACCTCGTCGTCGGCGAATCAGCGCCGCGGCGCGTTCCGGTTGCGGACCCGCGTCAAGAGGCAACGGCTCCGTCCGGTCGTAGGACGATGACGGGGGTCGTCGTCGATCGCCGGGCGGCGTAGCCGTCGAGCTGCGGGTTGACCGCGGTCCAGCGCCGCCACAGGCGCTCGCGCTCCTCCCCCACGATCTGCAGCGCATGCACGCGCCGCTCTTCCTCGTCCGCAATGCGAACGACTGCGTTCGGATGCGCCTCGAGATTCAGCCACCACGCGGGATGGCCCTCGTCCCAACCGTTCATGGCGAGCAGGACGAGGTTCGGGCCGTCCTCCAAGTAGCCGACGATGACGCTGCGCTCTTGCCCCGACTTACGCCCCGTGGTCGTGAGGCGCAGCGCGCCCCAGCCGCGCTTGTTCGACGTCGTCCACAGGAACCGACCCCCGCTGAGGCGATAGAGCGCTCGATGAACCCGCCACGCAAAGTGGATGAACCACGGCGGCGGGAGCCTGGGCGAGCGAGGTGCGTCGACGTCCACGGCCGCCTTCTTCTGAGCAACAGGTCTCATGACCTTTCCTCTCGTCTGCGAATGGCGAGGCGCCCCGGCCGAACCGGGGCGCCCCTCCTTCCGTTCCGCGACAACCTTCGTCAGGCCATGGCCATGCTGGGTTCGGGCGCTGGCCCACGAATATCCACCGGCTCCGTGATCGGGCTCGGCCTGAAACCCTTCCACGCCGCGTAGATCCCGACGAAGGCCTCCCACACGATCTCCGGAAGAGCCATCAGCCCCGCCGGCCCGGGCCCGTTCTCGTAGACACCGAACAAGATCAGCACGAACGAGACGATCAACATCGGACCGCCTACGAGCCCCACGATCGCCATGCGACGAGGCAGCAGACCCGACTTGTACATCAGGTAGCCGAGCATCAATCCATTGCCGAAGCCGACGACCAGGCCCGGACCGAACAAGAAGGCCCAGTCGTACGTTGCGGCGAGGGAGTTGCCCTGGGCGGTGAGCGCCGCGGCCTGCGCGCCCGACGCTCCGGCCATCGCGTCGCCGACCGACACGATCGACAGGATGCTCATGATGCCGACCAGGATGAAGGCGGACTCCATGATGCGCGCGGTGACGTATCCGAGCGCGACCTTCTCGCTCTGTCGCTTGACGATCGGGTAGATCACGACGGCGGTCGCGATGTTCGTAGCGATGACTCCGAACTCGAGGATCGCCCCCAGGAACACGGTGTTCTTGGAGACCTCGCCGGGGACGAAGCGTAGATCGCTGAAGCTGCCCCCCACTCCGTTCACGAACAGGATCTTTGCGGCGATGCTGGTGACGAAGGTTCCGATGAAAAACCAACCGAAGAGCCTTGCTGCCTTCTGAACGTCCAACTGAGCTCCTCCTCCTTTTGGG
>DATBND010000349.1:0-7211 GCA_036554505.1 Actinomycetota bacterium
CCTCTATGTCGAGCTCGGCTTCGACGCGCTCGTCGAACGGAGCCGATACAGCCGAGGCGCGGCTTGGGCCGCGCGGCCGTCCGTCGGCGTCGGACGAATCGTCGCCACTCGAGCTGCACGCAGCGAGCAGGCACAACGCAATCGCGGCAACACCCTTGTGCACACGTCGCGGGGCCATCAGCTATCCGGCGGCTCGAGGCAGGAGCTCGCCGTCACCACGCGTGCGCTGCCGGTGGAGCTCCTGGAGCCGCTTCGTGATCGGACCGAGGCCTCCATCCGCGATCGCGCGCCCGTCGACCTCGACGACCGGAGCGAGCTCGCCCATCGTGCCGGTCGTGAACACCTCGTCGGCCGTGTACACCTCGGCGAGCGAGACGTTGCGTTCGACGACCTTCATGCCGTCGCCGGCGGCGAGCTCGAGCACCACCGCACGCGTGATCCCCGGCAGGCAGGCGTCCGGATGAGGCGTCACCAGCGCAGCGTCTTTGACGAGAAAGACGTTCGTCGCGTTCGTCTCCGCCACGAACCCCTGCAGGTCCAGCATCAACGCGTCGTCCGCGCCGGCGACGTCGGCCTCGATCTTTGCCAGAACGTTGTTCAGCAGGTTGTTGTGATGGATCTTCGAATCCAATGTCGCCGGCGAGTTACGACGGACCGACGAGGTGATCAACCGGATTCCGGAGGCCGGGTATACCGGCGGCTTCCACTCGGCGAGAACGATCAGACTGCAGCCCGAGCGGTTGTTGGCGGGCGACATCCCCGAGGTCACCTTCGGCCCCCGCGTGAGCGTGAGCCTGACGTGGGCCTCGTCGTACATGCCGTTGGCCACGAGCGTGTCCACCACGGCTCGCCGCACATCTTCGCGCGAGGGGATGCCTTCGAACCGAAGGGCGCGGGCCGACGCGAACAACCGATCGAGATGCCGGTCGAGGGCGAAGACCCGGCCTTCGTAGACACGGAGGCCCTCCCACACCGCGTCGCCTCCCTGGACGACCGAGTCGAAGACAGACACGCGCGCCTCGTCGCGGGGGACGAGGCTTCCGTTCAGGTGAACCAGGATGTCCGCGTTCCGGGGATCGGGAAGGTCGCCGGGCTCGTAAGGCGTCGCGGGCACTAGGACGCCTCCGCGCGCGGCGCGGGGATGGCGAAGCGACTCAACTCGTCGTAGTGCCCGCGACATTCGGCGAGGAGCGCGCGACAGGAGTCGGGAACGTTGGTGTCGCGAGGACGGTACGGAGCGAACCCCGTCGATCGCCGGACGCTGTCGTACCAATGCTCGGCCCACGGACCGTCCTCGGGGCGGGAGCCGGCGGGCCACGAGAGCATCGCCGGGTCCCACGCGAGCCCCACGTGCTCGCACAGCCGGCCGAGGACGTGGGCGGGATCGAGCAACAGGTGCCGCGCGTCGATCACCGGCGGATCCTGCCCCCGTCTCCGGAGGTCGTCGAAGAGCTCCCGCTGCCGCGCGAGGCCGACGTCGCGCATCGTCGGTTCCGGCAGCTGCTTCACCAATGACGAGATGACCTCGACGGGGTCACGGATCAACAGCACGTTCACGCCGTCGTCGAGGAAGCGCAGATCGAGATCCGGCGTCAGGTGATGGACCATCTGCTTCATGAACAGCACGTCATGTGAGCACAGGCCCAGGATCACCCCGTCGATTACGGCGGCCGCGTCGGTCTCGAGGATCTCGAGGAGCCGGGCTCGGTCGGGATGCGGAGCATCGGTGACGGCGAGGTAGTGACCGTAGAGCGGCTCGTCGACCACCTGTGTGTCGCCGCGCTGGGCGAAGCTGCGCATGAGAGCGGTGGACAGGTTGCGGGGGCCCGACCAGCAATTCACGCGTAGCGTCACGGCTCCTTCTCCATCCTGCTCCTCGGCTTTTCGATCCACGCTACCGGCAGCCGCGACCCTGTTTCCACGGCCGGAAGCCTAGGCCTGCCGCGCGTCCCGCCGCCGCCTCCGGGCCAACCCGTCGGCAGGAGCCGTTTGCACGTGCCGGGGGTGGGCAAGAACCATCGACGACGCCTCGTCGAGACAGCGCGACGGCGATGCGCTCCCGGCCGGGAGCGACAACCCACGTTCTCGAGGAGGCGAACAGTGCGAGCGATGGTCTATCGCGGCCCTTACAAGGTCCGCACGGAGGAGAAGGACATTCCTCCGATCGAACATCCCAACGACGCGATCGTGCGGGTGACGCTCGGCGCGATCTGCGGGTCTGACCTGCACCTGTATCACGGGATGATGCCGGACACGCGCGTCGGGATGACGTTCGGTCACGAGTTCATCGGCGTCGTGGAGGAAGTGGGGTCCTCCGTTCGGAGCCTCGAACGAGGTGACCGCGTGATGGTGCCGTTCAACATCAGTTGCGGATCGTGCTTCTTCTGCGCGCGCGGGCTCTTCGGCAACTGCCACAACGTCAATCCCAACGCGACCGCCGTGGGGGCCATCTACGGGTACTCGCATACCTGCGGTGGCTACGACGGAGGGCAGGCCGAGTACGTTCGGGTGCCGTTCGCAGACGTCGGACCGGCGAAGATCCCGGAGTGGATGGACGACGAAGACGCGGTGATGCTCACCGACGCGTTTCCCACCGGCTACTTCGGGGCGCAGCTCGGGGACATCGGCGAGGGCGACGTCGTCGTCGTCTTCGGAGCCGGGCCCGTAGGGCTTTTCGCAGCGAAGTCCGCATGGCTCATGGGCGCCGGGCGCGTCATCGTCATCGACCACATCGAATACCGGCTGGAGAAGGCGCGGTCGTTCGCGCACGCCGAGACGTACAACTTCACGGAGTACGACGACATCGTCGTCCACATGAAGAAGATCACCGAGCACCTGGGCGCCGACGTCGCGATCGACGCGGTGGGAGCGGAAGCCGACGGGAACTTCCTGCAACACGTCACGTCGACGAAGCTGAAATTGCAGGGTGGGTCACCGGTCGCCCTCAACTGGGCGATCGACTCGGTCCGCAAGGGCGGCACCGTCTCTGTCGTCGGCGCGTACGGCCCTATGTTCAGCGCGGTCAAGTTCGGCGACGCCTTCAACAAGGGTCTGACCTTGCGAATGAACCAGTGCCCGGTCAAACGTCAATGGCCGCGCCTGTTCGAGCACGTGCGCAACGGATATCTCAAGCCGAGCGACATAGTCACGCACCGCATCCCCCTCGAGCACATCGCCGAGGGCTATCACATCTTCTCCGCCAAGCTCGACGGGTGCATCAAGCCGCTCGTCGTGCCCGCCGCCTGAGGGGGACACTCATGACCTACACACCAGAGAAGCCGCCCATGCAGCACTCGACCGAGGAATTGCGCGCACGCATCCCCGGATGGGGTGTGGATCTCGATCCGAAGGATCGACCGTCGGTACCGAGCGAGAGGTTCGACCCGGAGGGCACGGGTGCGCATTGGGAGTTCCCCGACCGCCAGCCCGAGAGGTGGCCGCGCGAGCGCTCGATCGAGCACGAGTTCCTGCCGCCGGTGTTCGGGACGTCGTGCCCGCCGAAGGGCGCTTCGGGATTGATGCGCAAGCTCGCGTACAAGCGCTACAGCGAGGCGCGCGCCGCGCACTGGCTGCTCTTGCTCGCGGCCGACCGCGTCGACGCCGTCGAAAGCCACCTCTCGTCGCTGCTCACGCGCCACCCGGACAACCCCATCACGGAGACGGGAATCCTCAGCGAGCCCTCCCGAAAGGGGATCTCGTCGCGCGTGAGCCAGAAGAGGGCCGACCTCTCCCACCAGCCGCTGGACCCCATCATCGTCGCAGGCCCCTGGGTAGCCGCCGGGGGTGCCGCGTTCTTCGGAGTCCGCGCGCTGCTGAGGGCGCTGACCCGATCGGCGTCCTAGAGCGGCCCGGCGCCAGCGAAACCCGCGCAGCCGCGCGCTAGACCGGTCGGCTCGACGAGATGGAGGAAGTGACCGTTGCCGTTCGTCTCCAGTCCGCAGCACACCCGCACTCCACACGACGCTCACTCGCCGTACGATCGGCTCGTGGCGTACGACGAAGACCTGGCGGAACGCATCCGCGAGCTGGTAGGGCGCGAGCGGGGGCTTGACGAGAAGAAGATGTTCGGGGGCCTGGCCTTTCTCGTCAACGGCAACATGGCGGTCGCCGCGAGCGGCCCAGGGGGGATCCTGGTGCGCATCGACCCTCACGAATCCGATGCCCTGGTCTCGAAGACCACGGCGTATCCCATGGAGATGCGCGGTCGCGAGATGAAGGGCTGGCTTCGAGTCGACGCGGAGCACGTTCGGACCAAACAGTCGCTCGCCAAGTGGGTGCAACGAGGGGTCGCCTACGCGCGCTCGTTGCCGCCCAAGTGAACGAGGTCGTCACGGTCAATCCGGGTCGCCTGCGCTACATCTAGGGTAGGCGCCGACATGGATATCTCCACACGGCTAGCGTGCAAGCGCGTACTCATCACCGGCGCCGCGCGCGGAATCGGCGCGGCGCTCGCGCAGCGACTCCATGAACGAGGGGCTCGTGTCGCGCTGGTCGGCCTCGAAGAGAAACGGTTGGAGGCGATAGCGCGGAGCTGCGGCAACGCTCACTGGAAGGTCTGCGACGTCTCCGATCGCGACGACCTGCGCGCGGCGGTGGAGACCAGCGTCGACGCGCTCGGTGGCCTCGACGTAGTCGTGGCCAATGCAGGGATTGCCGCTCAGCTTCCCCTCGCCGGCGGGGAGCCCGAAGTGATGGACCGCATCATCAGCGTCAACGTGCTCGGCGTGTACAACACCATCTGGGCCGGGGCTCCTCACGTCAGCCATACCAATGGATACGTCGTCCTCGTGTCGTCGTTCGCGGCCGCGGTCCACCTTCCGCTCATGGGGGCGTATAGCGCGTCGAAAGCTGCGGTGGAGGCGCTCGGAAACACGTTGCGCGTCGAGCTCCGTCCCTGGGGTGCCAAGGTCGGCGTCGCCTACTTCGCGGAGCTGGACACGGACGTGACGCGGCGCGGTTACGACACACGCGCGTCACGCGCTCTCCCGTCGAGCAAGTGGATCGGTCACGGACGTCCACTCGACCTTGGCATCGACGCCTTGGAGCGCGGCATCGCCCGCCGTTCGCGACGCATCATCGC
Source organism: Actinomycetota bacterium (assembly GCA_036554505.1). GTDB lineage: Bacteria > Actinomycetota > CADDZG01 > CADDZG01 > WHSQ01 > DATBND01. The sequence continues at coordinate 5,081 of DATBND010000349.1, forward strand.
CCCCCGTTGGATGACGGGAGCGCTTCCGTTCCGAATGGCGATCCAACCGGTGATCGAACGAGTAACGCAGCCCGGGCTCGCCAAGGCGCTCGAGATTGCCCGCGAAGAACAGGTCGCTCTCACGACCGCTCAACCCGACGAGAACGATGACTGAGGCTCGCATCCCTCCCGGGGAGCGCGCCGACGTCGGCTCGGTCAACTGGGCCATAGCGAGGATCGCCGGACGCGTCGCCGGCACGGCCCCGCCCAACCTCTTCCTGACGCTCGGCCGACATCGAAGGCTCTTCCGGAGGTGGCTGAGGTTCGCCGGAGGGCTGATGCCGGGCGGCCGGCTCCGGCGGAGAGAGACCGAGCTGGTGATCCTGCGCGTCGCTCATCTGTGCTCCAGCAGCTATGAGTTCGAGCATCACGTCCGGCTCGGACGCCGAGCAGGGCTGCGAGATGTCGACTTCGACGCCATCACCGGGCCGCTCGATCGCGGCCCGTGGTCGGAGCGTGAGGCGGCAATGCTGGCCGCGGTCGACCAGTTGCATGGCGGTGGCGATCTCGACGACTCTGCGTGGGCCGCGCTTCGGCGTCACCTGGACGACCGCGACTGCATCGAGCTGCTGTTACTCGTCGGTCACTACGAGATGCTCGCGACGTTCCTGAGAACGCTCCGAGTCCCGCACGACTCTCGCGGGTGAGCCTGGGCGTCGGTCGGGGCGCGGTTCAGTTACTCACGAAGTCCCGTCGCACCTCATGAAGGTGATCCAGAGCGGAATCGAATAGAGCGAACGCGCGGCGTAGGACCACGCGGCGACTGGACGTCTCGGACGACACGTCGACTCGAGCGATCGCGTTTCGTACGACCATCGTGCAGCGAGCCTCAGGTTGAGGTGACGTCTGGCGCCAGCAAAACGCTCGTGGATAGGCCTCGTTTCGGACCATCGCAGGACGACCGTCGAAGTACCTCGAAGCGAGCGTCGAACCGACATCCGCCCGGAAGGCCGACTCGGCATACCTCGCCCAGTGGTACACGTCGTAGCTCACCACGCCGTAGCCTTCTCGTGGATCCTTCGTCACGAACACCTGCGTGGCCGAGCCGACCTGCATGCCGCGGAGAAACTCGACCCTTGCGACGGTCCCGGTCATCTTGCCCTCCTCCACCGCCTTCGAGGTCGAGTCCACGAAGGCCGCGGGCACGTCGGCGTTGGTGAGGGGTGAAGTGCGGACCGCCTCATAGAAGAGAACCCCCGGGCATCCGTCGAAGGACACACAGCGCGCGGCCGGCTCCTGCCGATACTCGACCGTCGCTTCGCCGCGACCTGCCGTCAAACCGGCGGCAAAGAGCGCGAGGCCGGCGACGATCGCGAGCGCAACTCGTCGTCGCTCTCCGAGATCGGGGAAACGCCCCCACCCCGTGTGTCTGTGCCGGCGCGCTTCCGCCATGTGCCGTCCCCCTTTGGGCCGCCTCCCCCCTGATCGGCAAAAACGGGCCTCGGCTGCAGCGCCGCCAGGATACATCGAGCTGCTATGTATAATGGCTCAAGGTATGGCGATGGAGGCGCTCGTGCACGTGGACAAGGACCTGGTCGCGGCCTCGGCAACACCGCTGGTGCTGGCCATCCTCGCGAAGGGTGAGAGCTACGGCTACGCGATCCTGAAGCGGGTGCGCGAGCTCTCCGGCGGCGAGCTCGAGTGGACGGACGGGATGCTCTACCCGCTCCTCCACCGCCTCCGCCGCCTCGGATACGTCACGACGGAATGGCGAACCCCGCCCGAGGGCCGCCGTCGCAGGTACTACTCGATCACCGACGAGGGCCGATCCGCGCTCGCCGAGCAACAACGGCAATGGGCGACCGTCACGCGTGCGTTGGGTGACGTGTGGAAGGGCCCGGGCGTGCCGGCGACGGCCCGGGCAAAGGCATGACCGTCGATCGCGTCGAGTCACAGATCGCACAATGGCGCTCGTTTGTGACCAAGACGCCGGCCGTCAACGGACGCGACGTCGATGAGCTGGAGGGTCATCTCCGCGACCGGATGGCCGAGCTCAGCGAAGCGGGGCTCACCGCCGACGAGGCGTTCCTCGTCGCGGTGAAACGGATGGGTGACCTCGACGCGTTATCGCGTGAGTTCGCGCTCGAGCACA
>DATBND010000218.1:0-8724 GCA_036554505.1 Actinomycetota bacterium
GATCGGCGGCCTGTCGGGCCCGGCGATCAGGCCGATCGCCGTCCGGGCGATCCACGAGGTGCACCGGGCCTTTCCGACGGTCCCGATCGTGGGGCAGGGGGGCGTGGGCACCGCCGAGGACGCGCTCGAGATGCTCCTTGCGGGGGCCTCCGCGGTCGCCGTCGGCACCGCGAACTTCGTCAACCCGCGCGCGGCCCTCGACATCGCCGACGGCATCAACGCATACCTGGACCGCCACGGGATCGACCACGTCGGGGAGCTGACCGGCGCGCTCAAGCTGGAAGGATGACGCCCATGACGGTGACGCTCGACAACCCCATCTGCGTCGCCCTGGACTTCGTCGACGGCGATGCCACCATGGAGGTCGCCGCTAGGGTCGCGCCACACGTCGGCATGTACAAGGTCGGCCTGACCACCTTCGCGACGAACGGTCCCTCGCTCGTCGCGTCGCTGGCCCGTACGAAGCCCGTCTTCCTCGACCTCAAGTTCCATGACATCCCCACGCAGGTGCACGGCGCGGTCACGGGTGCGGTGAGCACCGGCGCGAGCTACACGACCGTGCATGCGTCCGGCGGCGCCGACATGATCGCGGCGGCAATGGACGCGGCGGGCGACGATCTCGTCGTGCTCGCGGTGACGGCCCTGACGAGCCTCGACGACCACGCGCTCGCGCGCATCGGCCTCGGCATCGACAGCGAGACGGTCGTGTTGCGTTTGGCCGAGCTCGCGCTAGACGCGGGAGCGCCCGGCCTCGTGTGCTCGCCGATGGAGGTCGACGCGGTGCGCCGCAGGTTCGGCGCGCGCGCCGACGGCGGACCGTTGCTCGTGGTGCCCGGCATCCGGCCGGCCGCGACCAGCGACGACCAGCGACGCACGCTCGGTCCCGCGGACGCGTTCGACGCGGGCGCGGACGTCCTCGTGATCGGTCGACCCATCACCGCCGCGCCCGATCAGGCCGGCGCGGCTCGGTCGATCGCCGAGAGCCTCCGCCGCTAGCGGGGTGAACCAGACCGAGATCCTGGAGGTCCTCGAGGAGAACGGGGCCGTGTTGCGAGGCCACTTCAAGCTCAGCTCCGGCCGCCACTCCGATCTCTTCGTACAGAAGTTCCGCGTGCTCGAGCACCCGTCGCTCGCCGAACGCTTCGGGCGCGACATCGCAGCCCTCTTCCACAGCGAATTCGACGCGGTCGCATCACCCGCGGTCGGCGCGCTCGTGCTGGGCTTTGCGACCGCGCTGGCCGGCGACGCGCGGTTCATCTTCGCCGAGAGGGTGGACGACAAGATGACGTTCCGCCGCGGCTTCGCCATCGCGCCCCATGAGCGCGTGCTCGTGGTGGAGGACGTCGTCACGACCGGAGGCTCGGCGCGCGAGGTGGTCGACGCGGTGCGCGCTGCCGACGGAGATCCCGTGGGCGTCGGAACGTTGATCGACAGAGGTGACCCGGCGCGGCCCCCCCACCTCGGCGTCCCGCTGCGCGCGCTGGTGACGCTCGAGGTCGCGTCGTGGGACCCCGATGATTGTCCGCTGTGCGCGAACGGCGAGCCTCTCGACGACCCGGGCAGCCGCCGGCTTTGACGCGACGCCGCGATCGTCGAGACGATCGCGGGGGTTCCAGGCGACGCCGCGATCGTCAGAGAACTTGGCGTGTTCCACACTCAGCGGAGCCGTGGCGATCGCGGGGGGTCCTCCACGGACAGACGCAAAGAGGCAGGTCGCAGGGGGCAATCTCGTTGCGGGGTCAGTGTGGCCTGCCTATAATCCGGCACGGCTCGACGGCCGGTCATCCCGGCATGCCAGGTCCGGCGGAATCTCGCCCTCGCCGGCGAAACGCTCTGTGCAAGGAGGAACCGCATGCCACTGCCCCCGCCTCTCACCGAGGAGCAACGCAGGCAGGCTCTGGAGAAGGCGGCGATCGCGCGGCGCAAGAGGGCCGAGCTGAAGGAGCAACTGAAGAGCGGCCGGACGAGCCTCAAGGAGCTCCTCGATCGCACGACCGACGAGATCGTCGGCAAGATGAAGGTGTCGGCCGTGCTCGAGTCACTGCCCGGCGTGGGCCGGGTACGAGCGAGAAAGATCATGGAGCGGCTCGACATCTCCGAGTCCCGCCGCATGCGCGGCCTCGGGGCGAAGCAGAAGGAGAACCTCCTCACGGAGTTCGCCCGCCGCTAGCGGGCCGCCACCGCCGGAACCGCCGTGATCGCGATGCGCCAGGGGCGCCTGTTCGTCGTCTCGGGCCCGTCCGGCGCCGGCAAGGGCACCGTCGTCAGCGAGGTACTGCGCCGCAAGCCCGACGTCGTCCTCTCGGTGTCGGCGACGACGCGCCCGGCCCGGCAGGGCGAGCGCGAGGGCATCGACTACCGCTTCATCTCGGTGTCCGAGTTCGTGGGCATGCGCGACCGCGGCGAGTTCCTCGAGTGGGCCGAGGTCTACGGCAACTACTACGGGACCCCGCGGGCCCCCGTCGAGATCGCGTTGTCCTCGGGGCGCGACGTGCTCTGCGAGCTCGACATCCAGGGGGCCCAGACGGTCAAGAAGGCGATGCCGAAGGCGGTCCTCGTATTCATCGAGCCTCCGTCGCTGGACGACCTCCTCCTGAGGCTGCGGGGCCGCGGGACCGAGGACCCCGAGAGCATCTCGAAGAGGGTCATGGCCGCCTACGACGAAGTGAAGAACAAGCGCCTCTACGACCACATCATCGTCAACGACGACGTCGCCGAGGCCGCCGCCGCCTTCACCCGTATACTCGCTAGTGCATAAGGGAATCGAGCGCCCCCGGGCTCGGTTGAGCCGACCGACGGGGCCGTCACCTTCGAGCCGGCAGTCGCTTCGCCGACGCCGGCCCTGAAACGAGAGGAAGAAGCTTTGATCGAACCGAAGATCGAGACCCTGCTGGAGGACGTGGACTCCAAGTACACGCTCGTCATCCTGGCCGCCAAGCGCAGCCGCCAGATCAACGCCTACTTCAGCCAGCTCGGCGAGGGCGTCGCGGAGCACACCCCGCCGCAGATCCCCCTCAGCCCCGACACCGCCCCGAAGGCCCTGTCGATCTCGCTCCAGGAGATCGCCGAGGGCAAGGTCACCTTCGAGCGCACGGCAGACGGAATCAAGTAACAACCCCCTCATGACCGAAGCCCTCGGTAACCCCGTGCAGGGCCGCAAGATCGTCCTCTGCGTCACCGGGGGCATCGCCGCGTACAAGGTCGTCGAGGTGGCGCGCTCGCTCGCGCAGCTGGGCGCCGACGTGCGGGTCGTGATGACTCGATCGGCGCACGAGTTCGTCGGCCCGCAGACCTTTGCGGCGCTTACCGGCAACCCGGTGACGAGCGAGCTCTTCTCCGAAGGCGCAGGGCCGGACGTCCCCCACGTCGAGCTCGCCCGCGGCGCCGACCTCCTGATCGTGGCGCCGGCGACGGCGAACGCGATCGCAAAGATGGCCCTGGGCTTCGCCGACGACCTCTTCTCCGCGACCGTCCTGACCGCGCGCTGTCCTCTGCTGGTGGTCCCCGCGATGCATACCGAGATGTGGGAGAACGCCGCCACGATCGAGAACGTGACGCGCCTCGCCGACAGGGGAGCGATCGTCCTGGGCCCCGCCTCGGGCCCGCTGTCGTCCGGTGACGAGGGGCCCGGCCGCATGGTCGAGCCCGCCGACGTCCTCGCCGCGGCACAGGAGGCACTGGGCCGGCCGCAGGACCTCGCCGGCCGCAGGGTCGTCGTCACCGCCGGGGGCACACAGGAGCCAATCGACCCGGTTCGCTTCATCGGCAACCGCTCCTCCGGCCTCATGGGCTACGAGATCGCGGCGGCGGCGTTCGGCCGAGGTGCCAAGGTCACGCTGGTCACCGGCCCCACGAACCTCCCGCTACCCGCCGGCGTCGACGTCGTCCGCGTCAAGACCGCGCAGGAGATGCGGGACGCGGTGTTCGAGGCCGCCCCCGATGCGGACGCGATCGTCAAGGCGGCCGCGGTGGCGGACTTCCGGCCCCGCCGCTCCGTCGACAAGAAGCTGAAGAAGGCGGCCGGCCCCCCCGAGATCGACCTCGAGCCGACTCACGACATCCTCGCCGAGCTCGGCGCGTCCACGGGCGTGCGGAAACCGGGCGGCATCCTCGTCGGGTTCGCCGCCGAGACCGAGCCCGACCCGGCTCGCCTCGCCGACCTCGCCGAGGACAAACGGCGAGCGAAGGGCGCGGACCTCGTCGTGGCCAACGACGTCGGCAGCCCCGACTCCGGCTTCGAGGTGCCGACCAACCGCGCCGTCCTGGCGGGCGCCGACGGGATCACCGACGTCGGCCTCGTGACCAAGAAGGCGCTGGCCGCGGCAGTCGTCGACAAGATCGTCGAGCTCGTCGACGGCCGCGCCGTCTAGCTTCGCCGCTCGCGGACCTGTCGGTCCGCCCCGTTAGGATGCGCACCATGACCGAGCGGGCCCAGCTCCAACCCTTCACGTCGGAGTCAGTGACCGAGGGCCATCCCGACAAGATGGCCGACCAGATCTCGGACGCGATCCTGGACGAGATCCTCGCCGACGACCCCTTCGGGCGAGTCGCGTGCGAGACGCTGATAACTACCGGGCTCGTCGTCGTCGCCGGAGAGGTCACCACTTCGACCTACGTCGACGTGCCCGCCGTCGTGCGCCGGACGATCACGGACATCGGCTACACGAGCTCGAAGATCGGCTTCGACGGTGAGACGTGCGGCGTGGCGGTCGCCATCCAGGAGCAGTCGCCCGACATCGACCAGGGCGTCTCGCACTCGTTCGAGGAACGCATGGGGGAGGACGAAAACCGCGAGCTCGACGCGCAGGGCGCGGGGGACCAGGGGATGATGTTCGGGTACGCGTGCAGCGAGAACGACGACCTCATGCCGATGCCGATCTGGCTCGCTCACCGTTTTGCGCAGAGATTGTCGGAGGTGCGTAAAGCGGGAGTCCTCCCTTACCTCCGGCCCGACGGGAAGGTCCAGGTCACGCTGGGCTACGACCACGGCCGCCCGGTGACCCTCGACACCATCGTCGTGTCGACCCAGCACCAGCCCAACGTCGACATCGAGACGCTCCTCAAGCCCGACCTCATCCAGCACGTAATCGATCCCTTGGTGCCGCCGAACCTCGATGCGGACGGACTGAAGATCCTCGTCAACCCGACCGGGGTGTTCGAGATCGGGGGGCCGCGCGCCGACACGGGCCTCACCGGGCGAAAGATCATCATCGACACCTACGGCGGGATGGCCCGCCACGGCGGGGGCGCGTTCTCCGGCAAGGACCCGACGAAGGTGGACCGGTCGGCCGCCTACGCGGCTCGTTACGTCGCTAAGAACGTCGTGGCCGCCGGGCTCGCGGACCGCTTCGAAATGCAGGTCGCGTACGCGATCGGGGTCGCCCATCCGGTGTCGCTGTCGTGCGAGACGTTCGGGACCGAGAAGACCGACCCGCTCAAGATCCTGGGGGCCGTGAAGGAGACGTTCGACCTGCGTCCGGCCGCGATCATCCGCGACCTCGACCTCCGCCGGCCCATTTACGCGAACACGGCCGCGTACGGCCATTTCGGCCGGTCCGACAAGGACTTCACGTGGGAGCGCACCGACCGCGCGGATGAGCTCCGTCGACTCGCCTCCTGACGCACCTCTCGTAGCTTCCGTCGTAGTCCTCGTGCCCGCGTGGCGCGTCGACCGGGCTTTCGACTACCTCGTCCCGCCGGCGCTGCGCGCGCGCGTGCAGATCGGGTCGCTCGTGCGCGTGCCGTTCGGTCACCGCAAGGTGCGCGCGGTCGTCGTCGCGCTCGAGGAGAAAGAGCCGGGCCCGGAGGAGCTCGTCGAGATGGGCGCGCCCGTCGTCGAGCCGGCGGTCGCCCCGGGAGCGATGACGGAGGTCCTCGACTGGGTCGCGCGCCGTTACACCGTCCCGCGTGCGCGCGCGTTCGAACGCGTCGTCCCCGCTCGGGTACGGGTCGACGTGACGCCACGCCCGGCCGAGGCCGGGCCCGACCCCAAGCGGACACTCGCGTACGAGAACGGACGCACCCTTCTGGACGCGATCGAGTCGGGTGACGCGGGCGTGTACGTGCTGCGTCCCGTAGCGGGCGAGGACCGACCCGCGCTCATAACTGAGCTCGCGGCGGCCGCGGTCCGTGCGAACGACGGGGCCGCGCTCGTGTGCGTTCCGGAGGTCCGCTACGGGTCGCGCGTGCTGGACGGCCTCGCCGAGGTCTGGCCCGAGGTCGCGCTCGTCGACACGTCGCGTTCGGAACCGGAGCGCGCGGGGGCGTGGCTGTCGCTCGCCAGCGGCGCCCCCCTGGGCGGGGGCGGGCGTGCGGCGGTGCTCGCGCCGTGCCCGAGCCTTCGGCTGATCGTCGTCGACGAGGAGCACCACCGCAGCTACAAGGAGGACCGCGCGCCCAAATACGACGCGCGGCTGGTCGCTCTCGAACGAGCGCGCCTGCAAGGCGCGGTGTGCGTGCTCGTAAGCGCCGCGCCGACGGTCGAAGCCGGTGCGGGAGCGGCGCGATCGTGGGTTTCGGTCGAGCCGTCGAGGCACGCCGCGCGCGCGGCGCGCCCCATCGTCGAGCTGTGCGCCGTGCCCGCCGACCGCGCGATCTCGCACGAGCTGCACCAGCGCGTTCGATCGACGCTCCGAGAAGGCAAGCGCGTCGGGCTGCTCGTCCCGGCGCGCGGGTACGCGCGCGCGTTGTGGTGCGGAAGCTGCAGACGATCCGTCCGGTGCTCGCGGTGTGAGGCAGGGATGGCGTTCGACCGCGCCGAGGGACGAGTCCGCTGCCCACACTGCGGGCTGGTGACCGCGCCGCCCTCGGCGTGCCCGGCATGCGGCGCGACGGAGTGGCACTACATGGGCGCCGGAAGCGAGCGGGTCGCCGAGCAGCTCGCGAAGGCGTTCCCGCGCGCGACCGTCGCTCGGGTCGACCCCGGATCGGTCGGCGACGCGGGCGCGCGCGAGGCCCAGATCTACGTCACCACGTGGATCGGGACGAAGGAGGCACTCCGACCCGACGTCGGGCTGGTGGGCGTGCTCAACGCCGACTCGCTCACGCGCCGCCCGGACTTCCGCGCGGCCGAGACCGCGCACCAGGCCCTCGCCGAGATGGCGGAGTGGGCCGGGCCCGCGTCGGACGGGGGCCGTCTCCTGATCCAGACGTCGGAGCCCACCCACCACGCGATCCAGGCCGTTGCCCGGGCCGACTACTCGTACTTCCTGGAGCGTGAGCTGCCGCTGCGAGAGGAGCTCGGCTACCCGCCGTTCTCGGAGCTCGTGAAGGCGGTAGCGGTAGGCCCCCGGGCCGACGAGCTCATCCGCTCGGTGGCCGATGCGTGCCGTGGCGAGGCCCGGGTGCTCGGTCCGATGGCCGCCCGCGTCGACGGCCGGCGCGATCCCAACGCCCGCGAGCTGCTCGCGAAGTGCAGGGACGCTCTCGTGGTCGCCGAGCGCCTGCGCGATATCCTCGCCGCGGTTCCGGCGGGGAATCGCCTTACGATCGACGTCGACCCCCGCTGAGCCGAGACGCCCCGCCCGACAGCTACCGAGGTACCCACGTATGGCAGTGCTCGAGATCAGGACTTTCGGCGACCCCGTGCTGCGCCAGCGCGCTCGGGAGGTAGAGGCGGTCACCGACGTCCATCGCCGCCTCGTCTCGGACATGCTCGACACGATGCGCGAGGCGCCCGGGGTGGGCCTGGCCGGAACGCAGGTCGGCGTGCTCGAGCGGGTCTTCGTGTGGGAGGTCGAGGACGAGTTCGGCGCCGTGATCAACCCCCGGATCACCGCTCGATCCTCGGAGACCGTCGAGGACGACGAGGGGTGCCTGTCGCTTCCCGGCCTCGTCTATCCCGTGACGCGTGCTGCGGCCGTGACCGTCGAGGGCCTAGACGCCGACGGACGGCCCCTGCGGATGGAGGTCGAGGAGCTCCTCGCGCGCGTGGTCCAACACGAGATCGACCACCTCGACGGGGTCCTGTTCATCGACCGCCTTCCCGAGGGATTGAAGCGAGAGGCGCTCCGTCGTCTGTCGGACGAGGCTCTCGGCCTCGTTCGTCCGGGCCCGGTGCGATCCGGAGAAGTGCTCCCCTGAGTCAACCCTCGGCCGTGATGCAAGGCGTGCGCGCGGCGGGCTCGGCCGGCGCGCAGAACGGATGAAGGCCGTCTTCTTCGGCACCCCCGAGTGGGCGGTCCCGAGTCTCACGGCGCTCGTCGCCTCGGGCGCGGACATCCCCGCGGTGGTCACGAATCCCGACCGTCCTGCCGGGCGGGGGATGAAGCTGCAGCCGAGCCCCGTGAAGAGGGCGGCGCTCGTGGCCGGGCTCGACGTGCTCCAGCCGGCGAGCGCGAAGGACCCCGATCTCGCCGGGGCGCTCGAGTCGACCGCCCCCGACGTCGCCGTCGTCGTGGCGTACGGAAAGATCCTTCCGGCGGCGCTGCTGGAGATCCCCCGCAAGGGGTTCGTCAACGTGCACTTCTCGCTCCTGCCTGCGTACCGCGGGGCGGCCCCCGTGCAGCGCGCGCTGATGGACGGACTCGACCGGACCGGAGTCTCGATCATGGTCCTGACCGAGGGGATGGACGAGGGCCCCGTCCTCGCGACCGAGGAGATAGCGGTCGCGCCCGAGGAGACCGCCGGGGAGGTGGGGGAGCGCCTCGCCGCCCTCGGAGCGGAGGCCCTCGTGAGCGCCCTGCCGGGGTATCTCTCCGGAGATCTCATGCCGGAGCCCCAGGA
>DATBND010000035.1:0-9169 GCA_036554505.1 Actinomycetota bacterium
CATCACCTCGATCGCTCCAGGCTCTTCGTTCGCGTCCCGCAGCTCGAGCACGCCCGCGTCGACCGCACGTTTCAGGTAGTCCTCGCCGCGCTCCGAGCGCACGAGGACCATCGTCCACCCCTCCATGCCGAGGCCCCCGCACGAGATGTCGGCGTGCTCGGCGGCGAAGTCAGGACAGTGGTGACACCACTCGTTCGCGTAGGGGCGCGCGTCCTTGAGCGGAACGACGACGTCGTTGCCGTCCGCGAGCGAGACGATGACCTTGCCCTTCACGTTGACCTTCGTGATGTCGGTCAGCGGGATCTTCATCTCCTCTTGGACCTTGCCGACCATGAACGCGTCGTAGTCGAAGGTCTCGCAGCACATCAGCCCGATCACGAGCTTCACGGGGCGCGTCCATCGTTTGATGCCCTCGGCGGTCAGCTGGCGGACGGCGGTCGACTCGCACGACACCCCAACGAGCGCGACGGCCTTGCACTTCGCCTCCGCCGCCTTCTTCAAGCCCAGCGGCGTCGCGCAATACGTGTAGCGCGACCCGGCGGTGGCGAGCAGCTCCTCGGACGTTCGCACGAGCTTGGGCTCGTCCAGCCAGGGGACCTTCTCCGAGGGGGCGGAGAGGACCGCGCCGTCTAGCTCGCCGTTGTCGAGCCCCCATGCGAGCAAGGCCGTCACCGCTCCCCCGTCCTGGCCGCGCGCGAGCACCCGCTCGTCGCGGGCACGGGCGAGCGTCTTGAAGCGGTACTCGCCCTCCACCTTCTCGGGACGGCGGCGCTGACCGAACACCATCGACTCGATGACGTCGACCTTCGGATCGAGGCGCAGGCACGCCATCGCGCACAACGAGCAGCCCTCTTCGCCGTGCACGCAGTTGTCGAACGGTGAGCGACCATCGGTCTGGACGGGATCGAAGTCCTGGAGCTCGAGGACCTTGTGGGGGCACGCCACGATGCATGCAGAGCACCCGCAACAGATCTCGGTCGCGACGATCTCCGAGTACAGGTGTTTCCAATGCTTGCGGTCGCTGTCGGCCATGTCCTCTGGTCTCGTGTTGGATGGGCTTCGCCGGCGGTTCCGCCGTTGGACCCGCCCGGGAGGCCTAGAGCGTACCCGGTGCGACCGTTCCGGCGGCACTCGCTCGCCTCTACTCTTGGGCTCAATGGACGCGGCGCTCATCCCGGTGAAAGAGCTCACGCGCGCCAAGTCGCGCCTCGCGGGCGACTTCGACGACGCCGCTCGGTTGGAGATCGCCCGCGCCCTCCTCGACGACGCGCTGGGCTTGGCCCTCTCGGCGCCGTTCTTCACGTGGTGGGTGGTGACCGCCGATGCCGAGGTGGCCGGCGCGGCGGGTGCCCGGGGGCTGCGGACGACGGCGGATCCGGGAGGAGGGCTGAACACGGCCCTCGACGCGGGCATCGCCGCGGCTGCGGCCGAGGGCGCGACGTCGGTGACGATCGTGCCGTGCGACGTGCCCCTTGCATTTCGGGGTGACCTCGAGGACCTGCGCGACACGGGAGCGACGTCCGACGTCGTCCTCGTCCCGTCGGGCGACGACGGCGGGACGAACGCGCTCTACTTGAGCCCCCCCGGCCTCGTCACACCGCGCTTCGGCGAGGGGAGCCTGAAGTCGCACCTCGCCGCCGCGGAGGAGCGCGGCGTGCGCTGCTCGATCCTCGCGTTGCCGCGCCTCGCGCTCGACATCGACACGGTCGAGGACGTCGACGCGTTCTTGGCGTGGCCGCGTCGTTTCCCGAGCCGTACCGGCGATGTGTTGGAGCGACTGAGACCCGCGTAGAGCCGCGCGCCCTACGTCAGCGGGGCGCGTCCCGTCGGGTAGTACGCGAACCCGTGCGCTCGCATCGCCGGGTAGTCGAACAGGTTGCGCCCGTCGGCGATGATCGGATACGCCATGACCTCCTGCAGCTTGGCGAGGTCCAGCTGCGCGAACTCCTCCCACTCCGTGGAGATCACGACGCAATGCGCACCGCGAGCGGCCTCGTACGGCGTGGGGCAGATCTCGAGGGCCGGGACCTCGCGCGCGGCGTTGTCCGCGGCCTCCGGGTCGTAGCCGGTGCAGGCGGCCCCCTCCTCGATCAGCCGGGCGGCCAGCTTCAAGGACGGTGAGAACCGCACGTCGTCGGTGCCGGGCTTGAACGACAGGCCGAACAGGGCGGTGCGCTTGTCCTCGAGGTTCCACAGCGCCTCTCGCACCTTGTCGATCACGGACTCGACCGCGTCCTCGTTGATTCGCACGACCTCGTCCAGAAGACCGAAGTCATAGCCGAGCTCGGACGCCAGTCGACGGAACGCCTGGATGTCCTTCGGGAAGCAGTAGCCGCCGTAGCCCAGCCCGGCGTTCAGGAACTGCCGCCCAATGCGCGCGTCCGAGCCCATCACGTCGGCTACGGCCTCAACGTCGGCGCCCGCGCGCTCGCACAGGCGGGCCAGGGCGTTGGCGTAGGAGATCTTCAGCGCGAGATACGCGTTGCACGCGTGCTTAGCCAGCTCGGCCGTCGTTATGTCGGTCTCGATCAAGCGCGCGCCGGCCTCGGTGATGGGTTGGTAGAGCCTCCGCATCGTCTCGAAGGCCCAGTCCTCCTCGGCCCCCACGAGGATGCGATCCGGGAAGAGCGAGTCCTCTACCGCGCGTCCTTCGCGAAGGAACTCGGGGTTCGACGCCACGGCCAGGTGGTCTATGGATCCGCGCCAGACGCGCGCGAGCGTCTGGCGCAAACGGTGCGCAGTACCGGCCGGCACGGTCGACTTCTCGACTATGACGGCGCGTCCGGAGAGCCCTGCGGCGGCCTCGCGCGCGGCTTGCTCGACCGCGACGAGGTTCGCCTCGCCGGTGGCACGCGCGGGAGTCCCCACACAGATGAAGACGACGTCGGCTCCGTCCACCGCGGCGGTCGTGCCGGTCGCGAACTCGAGGCGACCCGGTCCCTGCCGGCCGAACAAGAGCTCGTGGAGCCCCGGCTCGAAGAACGGGCACTCGCCGCCTTCGAGTCGCTCGATCTTCGAACGGTCGCTGTCGACGCCCACCACGTGATGACCGATGGCGGCCATCGTCCCGGCGGTGACGAGGCCGACGTGGCCCGTCCCGACGACGGCGACGCGCAACGGCTCTCCCGTGCTAGCCACTGTGTGCATTTGTCCCCCTCGCGACGCTATGAGCGCGAATTATCTCCCAGTATCTGGATAGCCCGCAACGGGCCGGGCGAACTAGGTCTCGCGGGGCTCGGTCGCGGCCTTGCGGGCGCGCTCGACCGCGGCGGCCTCTGCACGGCCCGCCAGCTCGTCGAGCCGCGCGGGCGTAGGCACCCTGATGCCCCCAGACCCCTGAAGGGCGAGCGCCGCCGTGAGAGCGGCTGCCCCGAGGACTCCGAGCGCAACGACCTGCACGCCCGAGGGAGGAGTCGGGCCGCCCGCGGTCCCTGCCGTGTGCGCGTCGGCGAACCCGCCCGCGCGTCCCCATTGATACCCGGCGAACAACAGCAGGGACGCCGCGACGAGAACCAAGAGGGCCTGGACGAACCGAAGCGTGCGTCGTTGGCGCGTGATGCCTACGGGCCCGCGGTGGGCGCCACCGCCCATCGATCTCTTCACCCGGCGACGATAGCGCGCCGTGCGGTGCTCGATTCTTTGCTACCCGGTTTACTCGACGCCCTGCCACCGTTAAGTTCGTCGAGGGGAGCGGCCAAATCGAGAGCCGAGGGAGGACGAGATGTCGCCGATCACCGCGCAGGCGGGCAACAACACGTGCAGCGTCTTCAGCACCGTTAGCGGAGCCCCGCAGGGGTCGATCGTCCGGTTCATCGTCGGGCTCGACGCGCAGCCCAAGGTCATGTCCGCGGCGGACATCAACACGGAGCTCGGCGACGCGTTCGCCAAGCTCCTTCTGAAGCAGGGCGTCTTTCCGTCGAACTCCGAACAGGTGCTCGCGGGGATCGATGCGAAGGTCCCCCCCGGAGACCCGTTACGGACCCAGAAGACGTTCGTCCTGGGAGAGGGCAGCCAGATCCCTCTCGCCGACGCGACGCCGTCGACGAACGCGGGCATGCGATTTCTCGTCTCGCGCGGTCAGTTCGGTGCGAAGGGCCCGGACATCATCATCAGCGCCGCCGGGCCCAAGTCGAAGCTCGTCGAGCTGATGGCGTGGGACGACGCCAAGAAGGGCTTCAACTACTACCGGACGGTGGGCAACAACGGTCAGTGGGCCTTCGCCGGTAACTCACGCCATGCGTTGAAGGCGCCGACCAAGGGCAAAGGCCCCTTCGAGAGCCATCCGAGCGGCAACCTCCTCATGAAAGAGCTGAAGCTCCCGTGGCTGCACTGGCACGCGTTCACGGTGACGATCGGGCCGGACGCGTTTCCGCAGGGCGACAACCGGCGCACGCACCCATGGTTCACCCAGAAGTCGGGGGCCGAGGATTGCGAGACGCAGGTCGTCATGCCGACGATCCGGCGATGGACGAAGGCGCGTCTCGACGCGGCGATCGCGAGCAACGGCACGGTCGACGATCCCACCCGGGTGGTCGAACAGGTCGTCACGAGCCCGACAGTCAACCTCGTGACGAGCGCGCGTGAGAGCAAGGCCGTCACGAACAACTCGAGCGTGGAGCTACCGTCGACCTTCTTCGTCGACGCCGACGGCCTTGCCCTCGCGGGGCTACCGCAGCCTCCAGGCTTTTCCGTCTCGGGCCAGAAGTACAAGGCGAGCCTCACGACATTTGGATTCGAGCTGTCCGACGGCGGGGGGTTCTCGAAGCCCGGAGACACGCACTTCGCGTTCGTCGTGCCGGAGCGCGCGTTCGAAGACGTCGAGGTCATGCGCCAGGCGAGAGATCGCGGTCTTTTGACCAACCGGCTGGTGGCGGCGCTGCTCATGGTGGACTTCCCAAATCCGGTCTTCTCGCCGCGGCGAGCGAAGTTGCTGGCCCATGCGCCGGCGACGGCCACGATCACAGGTGGTGCGAGCACGTACTCGGACGACATGGCGAACAAGATCATCGCGGCAGCCGCCACCACGCCGGCCGGCAGCCCGGAGAAGGAGTTCGTCACGCGCTGGAACCAGGCACAAAACCTTCCCGGCCCCCTCGGCGCCGAGCTGAACGCGTACTACGCCAAGATCACGGCCAACCTCCTGAACCAGAACAAGTTCAACGACTACGTGCGCCTCGCGGAGTCGCACCGGAACCGCGTGAGGCAGATGCCGATCTTCGAGTTCGAGCTCCTGTTCCCGCAGACGAACATCCCCGTCAACCCGAAGCTGAAGATGAAGCCGGACGGCACGGTGGCTCAGGCCTGACGGATGCTGCTTCCTCGCTTCGCGACGCCGGGAAAGCTCACCGAGCTCTCGGACGCGGGCCGGGCGGCATGGAGCAAGCGCGTGTCGACCCTGTTCGACGACGTCCGCGGCCCGTCTCGTCACTTCTACAACCCGACGAAAGCCGACACGCCCGCGAACGCAAGCACCGCGGCCGTCAAGTGGCCCGGGTCGCCGGGGCGACTCATACGCGCGCAGGTAGGCACCCCCCGGCGCTGGGAGATCGCGGACGGGAACCGCGACGAGCAGGACGAATACTGCGAATGGAGCGTGATGCGCGACGACGACGGAAAGATCCGGCGCGTGACGTTCACGACGGAGACCCCCGACTACTACGACCACCTGATGGACAGAGATCAAGACCTGCTGCTGGAGCTGTATGGCAACGCGACCGGGAAGAACGTCACGATCGACAAGCTCCGCAACAAACACGGCCTGTTCGTGGCGAAGAACCAGTTCAATACGAGAACGGACGGAACGATCGTCCACCTGATGCAACGGAGCAACAATCTGCGCGCGGCGGTCATCCTCGCCGCGGAGGCCACGGTCCTCCGGAAGGATCGCAACGGCGGCGCGGTCACGCACCCGATGTCGCTCGTGGTGTGTGGGGGCCTCGGGGACGAGACGCGCCACAGCGATCCGCAGATCGCCGCTGCGGTCAACGGGCTCGTCGCACAGAAGATGGAGATCACGCTCGCCGACCCGCCCGGCCTCTACCTCGACGGGCTGACCACGAGTGGCATGGAGACGCCCGACGGCGCCGACCCACAGTCGTTCTGGAGCGTCGAGCGAGGCGCGCCGGGCTTCGCCATGCGCGCTCGATTCGAGGTCCCCGACGGCCATGGCTATCGCGTGGGGGATGTCACCATCGGTGGTCGGCCGATCGAGTTCGGGGCCCAGCTCGCCGACCGCGTCCAGGTTCGCATCGCGGCGGTTGCCAAGCCCGGCAGCTTCCAGCCCAAGCGCGAATCGTGCATCAAAGGGTCCGGCCTCTAGCCGAGGCCGTCGCCGCCGCTGGTTGCTCAACGCGGCATGATCGCGTCACAGCATGACTTCGGGCGACGGAACGCAAGAGAGCGAATGAACGATGAAGGCGTAGTCGTCTACCGGGGCGGGGGGAGGTCCCGAGATCACACGATTCATCGAGCACGCCCTGGCTGTCCACGGCATCCACTGCACGATCACAGACGACGCGGACGTCGGGTTCGGAAACCTGGGCCCGACATTCTCTGTGCGGGTTCGCAAAGGCGACGCGTCATTCGCCAAGCAGCTTCTCGACGCGCCCTCTACCTTCGACGAAAACGACCGCTCGACCAGTCGGGTCGGGTTGTGCAAACCAACTAGCAGCGCAGCCCCCGTACTCAGCGTCATCGCTACTACGATCCCCCATTTTCGGTCGATGGCAGAGACAAGGCCACCATGGCGGCGCCAAGTCCGAGACCCAAGGTCCGCACTTTCACTTGTTCGACCCTTCGGTTGCCACCAAAGTGCTTTTCGACTGATCAAATAAGGCCATTACCGATACCGCATTCGAACCAGTGACTTACGCGTCCGCCGCCTAGCGTGACTTGACGGATACACAAGAGTCGCGCGCGCACTTGTGTCACTGCGCACTTCAAGAATGCAAGCATCGGCGCTGCGCCATCCGGCCGGATTACGGCCCCGTCATCATGCCTCGCAGCCGTTGTCCTTCTCCGCGTCGCGGCACCGGTCCGTACCGGGCCCACCCTTGACACGGTCGCGGCCGTTGCCCCCGTCGAGCGTGTCGTCTCCGCCCTTGCCTTTGATCGTGTCGTTGCCGCCGAGGCCCAGTATCCGGTTCGCTCCGTCGTCGCCGATCAGCGTGTCGTTGCCCGGTTGGGAGCCGCCCTTGAGCCCTTCGACTGCGGTCAGCGTGATCAGAGCACTGACCTTGTCGCCCGGAAAGTGGATGTGCGCGCTCCCCTTCGTTAGGTCGGCCACCACGCGATTCCCCCACTCCTTGAACGCGGCGAAGTCGAAGCCGTCTCCGCCGTCGAGGCTGTCGCGCCCCTTGTCCCCGGTCGCCTGGAGGACGTCGCGCCCGGCCCCCCCGAACAGCTCGTCCACGCCGCATCCGCCGTCCAGTCGATCCGCTCCCCCGCCGCCCTCGATCCGGTCGCGCCCGCCCTTGATGCTCTGACACCCGCCGTCGATCTGATCGGATCCTGCCCCGCCCGGAAGCAGTGAGTCGCCCGCCTCGCCCTTGTCGGCAACGGGCTCGACGGTGATGTGGTCGTTGCCTTCGAGGCCGCGGACCGTCGAGGTGTGTCCTTCCGGAACACCGGCGATCATGATGTTGGCGTCGTCGTCTCCCGTGATGGTGAGGTCGCGCGTCGAGTTCGCGCGTATGCCCTCGAGGTTGGCGAGCTCGTCGTCTCCGTCGCCGGACGCGGTATTCGTCACGAGGCTCGCTTCGAAGTCTGCCTTTGCGCTGAAGTTGACCATGTCCTCGCCGGGACCGCCGTCGATCGAGTCGTCGCCCGGGCCGGTGTAGATCGCGTCCCCACCGGGCCCGCCGTCGAGGGTGTTGTCGCCGTCGTCGTCGTCGACGTAGTCGCCGGCCGGGCCCCCGAACAACGCGTCGGTACCCGGTCCCCCGCGTACTTGGTCGAAGCCGCCTTCGCCATTCACCTCGTCGTCGCCACCCGCGCCGCGTAGCGTGTCGGGCCCCTGGCCCCCGGCGACGACGTCCGCGCCGTCTCCCGCGTGCAACGTGTTCGCGCCGTCGTCGCCCGTCAGCGAGTCTTGCAAGCGCGTGCCGCGCACCGACTCGACCGCAGCGATCCGATCGGTCCCCTCGCCCGACGCCACTCCTTCGATCAACGACACCTGCACGCCGTCGCGCGCGTTCGCATACGTCAATACGTCCTCGTCGTCACCCCCGTCGAGCTTGTCGTCACCGGGCCCGCCCGCAAGGACGTCGCCGGCGAACTCGCCGCGGACGAGATCGTCGCCGCCGCCGCCGTCGAGGTCGTCCTTGCCGCGCCCTCCGCGCAGCTCGTCCTTGCCGTCGCCACCGCAGATCAGGTCGTGGCCGTCGAGCCCGCGCAGCTCGTCGTCCCCGCCGCGCCCGACGATCACGTCGTCGGCGTCGGTGCCGCGCAACGTGTCGTCACCGGAGGTGCCCACGACGGTTGCGCGCTCGCCGCCGCACTTGGGGGCCGCGTATGCGTGCGTCGGCGCGAGCGCGAGCCCCGCGACGCCCATAGTCATGGCAAGGAGTGCTCTGCTGGCTCTCATTGGACCTCCACGAGGTGTGCTCGCCTCAAAAGAGAAAGAGCCCCGCGCCTAGCGGGGCTCTTTCTCGAACGACTCGAAGACCTACTTGCGGCTGCCGGAGACGTAGTCCTTGAAGCCGGCGCCCGGCTTGAACGCCGGAACCTTCGACGCCTTCACCTTGATCTCTTCCCCGGTGCGCGGGTTGCGCGCCGTGCGGGCGGCGCGCTGACGGCGCGAAAAGACGCCGAAGCCCGGGAGCGCGACGCGCTCGCCCTTCTTTACCTGCCTCTGGATTTGATCGATCGTCGTGTCGAGGACGTCGGTCACCGTGCGCTTGGACTCGCCGGTTGCGGACGCGACCGAGTCGATGAGCTCCTTCTTGTTCAAGCCTGCCTCCTTGAGCACTGCGGGTCGAATTCGCCCGTACCCTATAGGTTCCGGCCTTGCGGGTGGGGTTTTTGCGTGTCGAACAACGTCGCGAAAAACCTCAGGACGCTAGGGCGATCCCGCGATCGGCCGGGACCGGGCTACGACCCCGACGGGTATGTGTCTTATGCCGACGAAGCCGAGCCAGCTCGTCGCAATCTCGTCTCGCAGCACGACCTC
>DATBND010000042.1:0-4417 GCA_036554505.1 Actinomycetota bacterium
CGGGGTTGAAGAACGCGGACCTGCGCACGGCGATAAATCGCGCCATAGACCGAGAGGCGATAGCGGAGAACATCTACAAGCAGACGATGCAGCCGCCGCGCGGGATCGTGCCCGCAGGCATGCCCGGGTTCCAGCAGAACTTCTGCGTGCGCCTGTGCGACTTCTCGCCGAGCGTGGCCCGTGAGCTCGTGCAGAAGGTGCCGGGGAAGTTCCGCACGGTCACCCTGGAGTTCAACCAGGGAAAGCCGCACGCCGATGTCGCAAAGGCGGTCAAGGCCGATCTCGAGGACGTCGGATTGACCGTGCGACTTCGCAGCTACCCGTTCTCCAAATACCTCGGGCGGCTGTCCGACGGCACTCAGCAGGTCTACCGACTGGGCTGGATCGCAGAGTTCCCGACGCCGGACGTCTTCCTGTCGTCGCTGTTCAAGTCCGACTCACCCGACAACCACTCGGGGTTCACGAGCGCCAAGGTCGACACCTTGCTCGAGGCGGCCCACTCTGAGCCGTCGGAGAACAAGCGCCTCCAGGACTACGTCGCCGCCGAGAGGGCGATCCTGAGGCAGGCCCCGATCGTCCCTATCGGCACGTTCCAGACGCACTGGGCCGCGCACAAGAAGGTCCAGGACGTCGTCTTCGACCAGATGGGGGGCTTCGACGCCGTCGGGATCTCGCTAGCGGCTCGGTGACGCGCCCTCGCGCGGCGGGCGCGCTCGCGTGCGCCGTCGCGCTGACGGTCGCGGCGTGCACGAGCGACTCCTTGGTCGCGCGACGGCCTTCTCCCACGGCTGCTTCCTCGTCCACGCCCGAGGCAGAGCCGGAGGTCCAGCCGCAGCGCGGCGGGTCCGTGAACGTGGGGGTCGTCGGCTCGCCCGCGACGCTCGACCCGTACTCGCCGGTCGCGTCGGACTTGACCTACGCGCTCGCTCGCCCCGTGTATCCGTCTCTCTACGAGCTGGGGGCGAAGGGCCGGCCCGTTGCGTCGCTCGCGCGCGACGCCGAGCTCACCGAGAAAGGCGTGCGGATCACGCTTCGACGGGCGCGCTGGAGCGACGGTTCGCCGATCACTGCTCGCGACGTCGTCGCCAGCGTGGCGCGCGCGACGCCGCCGTCGGGATTCACGCGCGTTCAGGGGGCGCGGGCGCTCTCGCGGCGCGTCGTCTTCCTCGAGTTCAATGCGACCCGTTTTTGGGAGCGCGCCCTTGCGCTGTCCACGTACGTCCTTCCCGGCGGCGTGCCGCGGGCACACAAAGCCGGCATCCTCGGCGGGGGACCGTGGAGGGTGAGCTCGTATCGTCCCGGATTGAAGGTCGTGTACGAGCGGAACCGGCACGTCGTGCGCGACGAAGGTCCCTATCTCGAGCGCGTGTCGGTCTTCTTCTACGAGTCGATGGCCGTGCTCCTCGATGCGTTGCGCTCGGGTGACGTCGACGTTGCCGTCCCGTTGGCCACGTTGAACCTCGACGATCGCCTGAGCGCGATGCGCGTCGAGTACGACCACGCGCTCGGATGGGAGCTGGTGTGGATGGACCTGCGCCCGACGCTCCCTAGGGCGACGCGCTCCGCGGTCGTTGCCGCGATCAACAGAGCCGCGCTCGAGGAGGGGTTCGTCCGCGACGCAGGTCGCGTGTCGTTCACGATGCACCCCGGCCCCCGCGGCAGGAGCGGACTGTGGGATCGAGGGATCGGCAAGCGGTCGAAGGTCGACGATCCCGTGCGCATCGGCGTGCCGTCGGGTGACGAGCTGTTGTTCCTGTACGAGGGCGCGATCGACATACAGCTGTCGGGCCGCAAGATCGACCTCGAGCCGGTGGTCGGACAGGCCGCGGACTTCTACGGGCCCTGGCGCGACGACGGGCCGTGGGACGTCGCGCTGATGCGTTCGGCCGGGGCGAAGGGGCTGCGCGACCGCAAGCGCGAGGCCCGCACTCTCACCGCCCTTCCACTGGCCCACGTCGAGACCTACCTGGCGTGGCGTCCCGGGATCGAGGGGTTGCAGGTGAACCCGACGCTCGACGGTCCGCTGTGGAACATGGAGTCGTGGTGGCGCTCGCGTCCCTGAGACGGCGCTCGTCTCATTCGAAGGCGCGCGCGGCCGACCTATAATCGGCTCGAGAGCCCGGCCGGGGAGGACCGTCCCTGAAAGGGCTCGTGCTACGTCGGAGTGGCGGAATTGGTAGACGCGCTAGGTTGAGGGCCTAGTGCCCTTTACGGGGCGTAGGAGTTCAAGTCTCCTCTCCGACACGAGACCCGAGTTCGAGCGTCACAACAGGCGGCCCCCGATCGCGGCCTGAAATGCGACTGCGATGGCGCGGCCCGGAGCCTGGACCTCCCAGTTGGGCCCGATCACGATCGTGACGCCGCGCGGGTGGCCGAGCATCTCCTCTCGCCACAGGTCGTACTGGTCGTCCGTGCCGTAGACGCGGATCGAGACGCGCTCGCCGCGCGGCATCCGGCACTCGCCGTCCTCGTAGTTGACGGGCGTGCGCATGATGCTGCCGTGCGTGACCGCCGGAACAAATCCCAGCTCGCACTCCACGTCGCGCAGCAGGAGCGCCGCGGCGAGATCCGGAACCGACTCGTACGAGCGAGTGTGGCCGAAGAGGGCCCAACACACTCCGGCCGCGTCGAGCGCCACGAGCATGGCCGCGGACAGAACGCGACGAACGTAAGCCTGCGTCAAGGCGCCCAATATAGGGACGCGCTGCGCGTTAGCGGGGCTTGGGGCCCTTCGGCCTGGTCATGAAGAACGGGCTCGCGTATGCAATGGCGTTTCCGAAGGTCGCCCACTCGCCGGTGGCGCGTCCGTCGGGGGGCGACGACGGGTCGGTGATGCGAAGCACGATCCACTCTCCGTTCGCGACGTCGACGTCGGTGGTGAAGGTGGGCACGGGCGCATCGGCGGCCGGATAAGTAAAGTCGAACGAGTCGACGACGGTCGGCATGTAGGTGCCCGATTGAAGAACCTGGACCTTCAGCGGCAAGCCCCAGAATTCGGGTCCCCGGTCGATGTCGATCTTGAACTCGACCGGCCCCTGCGTATGCGCGATATGGCTGCCCATCTGGACGCCGTTCGCCGACGCGTCGACGCGCAGGCCGCGCAGTCGGGTGGAGAAGAATCGCCGCGCCTGCATCGCCTCCCTGACCCCGTTGCGGTCGAGGGACTTCACCCACAAGCCGGTGCGGCCCTTGCCGTCCGGATAGCCCCAGTCCTTCCCGTGCTCGTCGGTGACTCCGAGTAGTCCCACCTTCCATCCTGCATTGAGGCACTGGTTGATCGGCGATTGCACGCCCTGGTCGGTCCCCTCGAAGAGGTAGTCGTCGCGGCGGTTGAAGACCTCGACGGACACGAGCCTGTCGCGCAGCGCCGGCTCGAGCTTGAAGTAACCGAAGCGGCCGACCTCTCGTCCGGGATGGTTGAAGCCGGCGATCCCGTCGAGACCTCCCGGGAACGCCGGGTCGTTGGGATCCGAGAGAAGCCACCGGTAGAAGAGGGCCATGTTGCTACCCCGCGTCGGAAGTGTTCGCACGACCGTGTCGATCGCGGTCGACAAGGTGGCGGGGAACCGACCGTCGGACTCGCCGTGCATGAAACTGGCCGGCCCCCTCGCCCATGGTTGCGCCGCCGGTGTGCAACGGGTCCACCCACCGTTCCGAGAGCCACACGTTCACGTGGCCCATCGTTGGACTGGACCACTCGAAACCGCGGATCGCCGTGAACGCACCGTCCTCCTGTGCCGCATCGGCGAGCTCCTTGGTACGGGCCCACTCGGCCTCGTCGACGCCGAGAAGGTCGCCGCACTCCGAGCACGACGACGCGCCGGGGGGGTCCGTGATCCCGAGCGTGGCGTGATCGTTCAGCGCGGCGACGTCGAGCCCCGCCGCGCGCATCGATGCGAACGCCGCGGCCGGATCGCCGTCTCCATCGGACTGAAGGGTGTGGTTGTGAAGGTCGGCATGAGCCAGGTAGGTGCCGGGAAAGAGGCGCGAGCTCCGGGGCGTTGCAAAGGGCACGGGCCCGAGCGGGCGAGCCAGCGCCCCGAACGGCCGGGCGACCAGCAGCGCGCCCGCGGCGGCGCCGGCCTTCAGGAAGTCTCGACGATCGATCGCCACGGCCCACCCCTCGCTCGTCTGGCTAATCGTCGAGACGATTCGCCTTACCCGGTCAGGTCACGGGGTTGCTTCGCCGGAACGTCGGAGACTCCTTCCCGGTAGAAAACGGGCCGCGGCCGAGCGCAAGGCTCGGATCTACGTGATCTGCACGGCGCTCTAACCTAGGCGCTGCGGCCCACGTATCCTTGGCCCATGAGCAAGTCGAGATCGTGGGCCGCTCTGCAGCGTGCCGCCGTCGCGAGCGCCTCCGTCCTCGTCGGCCACTGGCTCGCCTATCTCGTTGCGGTCCCTCATGCCGGGCTGC
>DATBND010000051.1:0-8327 GCA_036554505.1 Actinomycetota bacterium
CGTTCGCGATGTGGGCCGCAGCAGGGGCGAAGATGTCACGGCCCTGGAACGTACGCGACACGGGCGTCAACAAGAAGCGTTGGTCGGTGATCTCGAATGCACGCTTGATCCCGCCACGCGCGTGGGCGGCCGGGATCAGCAAGCCGTTGTCGGGGCCGACGAACGTCTCTCCCCAGCCGCTCTCGATCGCCACCGCGCGACGGTCCGAGCCGACGCTCGGATCGACGACGGCGAGGTGGACCGCCTCGGGCATGTAGCGGGTCGTCTGGAGGAGCACGACCGCGCCGTGGCGGATGTCCTGGCGCAGGATCTGGTGGTTGATGTCGACGATCTTCAAGAAGGGGGCCACCGAGAGCATCACGCCGTGGCACACGCCGACGAACTCATCTTGCAGTCCGTAGTCGGACAGAAACGTAACGATGTCGCGCCTCTTCACGGGCCGCATCCTAATCACGCCCGCGGCCCGGGAAGTGGAAAGGTTGGGGATAAGCCGTTGACTTCATCCTCCGGGCCTCTCTACACTCCGGCTTGCCCAATCGGCCGAGCACTGGAGAGCACGTGGCGTCGAACCAGGAATGGCAGGACCGCGCCGCATGTCGAAAGATCCCCGTCGAGCTCTTCTTCCCGCCGGCCGAGCAGGAGGCCGACGACGCAAAGCTCGTGTGCGACGAGTGCGAGGTGAGAGACCCTTGCCTCGAGTTTGCGATCGCGGCCGGGGAGCGGTTCGGCATCTGGGGAGGCCTGACTCCACAAGAGCGCAGATCGCTCGCCGCCAAACGACGTAGTCGTGCCGCCGCCGCGGCACGCGCCGCGGCCGAGGAACAAGCCGCCGCGTCGCTCGTTCGCTAGCGCCTCTACTTACCCTGCTGCCGGCGCTGCCAGCGCGTCTTCTTCAGCATCTTGCGGTGTTTCTTCTTGCGCATCTTCTTACGCCGCTTCTTGATCAGTGAAGGCATAGGGCCGTCTCTCTCCTCTTATTCCGAGCCGAGTAGTTGACGCAGATCGACCGGCCCCCGGCTGCGGCCCGACGTGTCGATCCGGATTGAACCTAAACGAAGTCCCTTGACCCCCTCCGTGACCGGCGAGACCATCCGCAGGATCTCGCTCTGCGGCTCGAGCTCGAGGACTCCGATCCCCACACATGCGCCCTTTCCGTCCTCCATCCCGACGACGAGCCCGTCGAGCAGCGCCAGGTCGAACTCCGGAGGGAGCGTGGGCATGAACACCGTCGGCTTGACCCGCCAGCGCGATGCACCCGACTGGAAGTAGGCCGCGAACTGCTCCTCGCGAAACGTCATGCGCTCGTCCACGCTGCGCATGACGACCGACGGCGAGACGTCGAGCTCGATGACCTCGGCCGGGGTGAATCGCTGCGCTATGCCGACGACCGGCTCGAGCTCTCCCCCGCGCTCCAGCGCGACCACGAATTGAGGAGCGACCAGGTCCATCTTGAAGTACTTGAGCGTCTGGCCGTAGATCCCGGAGACGAGGCTCGAGGTGTCGACGACGATCAACCTTGCCCCCGCCTCGCGCGCCCGGTTCACCAGCTTGGCCGTGCCGGTCACCAGGGGAAGCAGATGGCCCTTCGGGACGAGCGAACCGACGAAGGCGAGCCCGTCGGCGACCCTGAGCGTCTCGCGCGTCGGCTCGGTGTGCTCGGCGATCAACTTGTAGCCGACGGTCGTCGGGGGGCCGATCGTGGACTGAACGATGTCCGCGTCGACGATCGCGGCGGGAACGCCGGCCTGTGCCGCGCGGCGCGCGAGCTCGATCCCGAAGGTCGTCTTGCCGGTGTCGATGTCGCCGAGCAGGAACACGACGCCGCCGCTCGCCAGCAGCCGTTCGTACGCTTGCTCGAGCTCGTACTTCATCAGTACCAGTCCTGACCGAACGCGTCCGCGGCCCGGGCATGAGCGTCACCTGAATGAAAAGACCGCCCCGTGGGACGGTCGTCGATGCCGTCTAGGAGTTTCTCTTAACCGGCATCCATGTACCGCTGGTCCAGGTACTTGCGAACGTCGTCCTCTCTAATGCGATACCCCCGGCCCACCCGAACCGCCGGAAGCTGCCCCGATTTGACGAGCCTGTAAACGGTCATGTTCGAGACGCGTAGCTGCCTTGCGACCTCCGACACAGTCACGAAACGTGCCGACATCAGGGAGTTGGAAGGCGTTGCGTCAACGGTCTCGCTCATGGTGGGCGGCAGTATAGCAGCGCGCCTTTTGCGCAGGTCAGTGGTCGTTTGGGGCGGCGCTCAGACCAGCAACCGCCCGTCCTCCAGGACCGTTACGCCGTCGATCGTGACCGTGGGGGCGGTAACGATCCCGTCCTGGTGTGACGACACACGGACCTTTCCGCCGAAGCTGTGGTTGTCGCCGAACGCGACGTGGATCGTCCCGAGGATCTTCTCGTCCTCCAGGACGTTTCCCGTAAGACGAGCGCTGTCGTTCGTCCCGATACCGAGCTCGGCCACTGCGAACGCCTCGCGGCCGTGAGGCTCGATCCACGAACGGAACTCCGCCGCGCTCGCGCCGGATAGGTCGACCGCGTAGCCGTTCTCGATCTCGACGACGAGCGGGCTCTGGAGCAACCCCACCGGCCAGATCGACCCGTCGAACACGATCCTGCCCGTCGTCCCGCCTTCGACCGGAGCGATGAACCCCTCGCCCGCCGGGAGGTTGCCGAACGCGCCGGGCGCTTTTAGGTCGCCGTCGTCGGACAAGCCGGTGCGGCCCCCGATGGGGATCGTCACGTCGGTGCCCTGGGGCGATGTGATGTACACCGAGCTCCCGTTGGAAAGCGCGTCGGCGAGCGCCCTAGAACGGAGCTTGATCGCGGCGTAGTCCGCGCTCATCGTGCGTTCGAGCATGTCCTCGGTTATGTCGGGCATGGTCGCGCCGCGGATGCCCTTGTCGGTCGCGAGCTTGCGTGCGTCGGTGTGCGATATGGACTTCGACGTCGGCGCGATGTAGAGCTCGCATTCGAGGAGGGCGGCGGCGATCGACGGAGGCGGCTCGGTCCCGTGCGTCTCGCGCTCGCTCATCTCCGCGAGCACTACCTCGGCGCCGCGCTCGCGCGCTCCCGCGACGAGAGCACGCGCGATCTCGAGCTTGCGCGGATCGGTGACGACCAGGACCGCCTCGCCCGAGCGCACGCCGAGACAATCGTCTAGAACGGTCGCGACGGCGGTGTCGAGGCTCATACGTCGTCGCCCTGAAGGATCTGCTCGAACAAGCGCCACGACGGTTCGTAGAGCCGCGGCGGTCGGTTGTCGTCCATGGGCACGATCGTCACATCCTTCTTCTCGGCCCACGCAACCGCGAGCGCGGGGTCGTTGATGTCCATCACCGCGATGGTTGGTATGCCGCGTTCGATCGCGGCTCCCGCGAACCCGTGGTCGCCGAGAACGAGGTCGGGCCACGGCTCGCCCTCCAGCAGCGCCTCCATCGCGATCGCGCTGTGCGTGTGCCTGAGGCTTCCCCAGTCCGCGAGACAACCGACGTTGCCGATGTAACGAACCTCGAAGTGCCGCCCGGCGCGCGTGCCGAGCTGCTCTTCCTCGCGCAGACGCAGGACCTTGCCCCCGGCCTTTCGGTACGCGTCGACGACTCGGATGTGATGTTCGATCAACCCCGTGGGGTGGCCCGTGACCGTGAGCAAGGTCGCGCCGCGCCGCGCCTCGGCGAGAAGCCGGCGGGCCGCCGAGACGATCCCGTCGATCGTCTTGGCCGGGTCGATCGTGTCGAACCCGTCGAGATCGGCGACGTCGGGCGAGCACCCCGTCAGCTCCGACAGGAACCCCAGGACCTCGCCGGTGGTGTAGCGCTCGACGCCCGACAGCCCGAACGATCCGTCCGGGTCGCCCTCGACGAGCGCGTTCGCCTTCGCCACCGTGTTCTGCCTGGAGTGGGAGTGGTGGGGGCCCGTGACCCCTCCTGCGACGAGCTGGTCGCGCGCCTCGGACGAGGAGATCACAGACATGGCAGCATCCTAGGTCGCGCCCGACATCCCAAAGACCGAGGAGGCAGACATCGTGAGCATCGAGAGGTTCTCTCTAAAGGGGAAGGTCGCTCTCGTCACGGGCGCGTCCCGTGGGATCGGGCGCGCGATCGCCCTCGGGTTTGCAGAGGCCGGCGCCGACGTCGCCGTGGCGGCCCGGAGCGAGGCCGACCTCGAGACGTTGGCGAAGGAGATCGACTCGATCGGCCGGCGCGCCCTCGCGCTTACGACCGACGTGACCAAACGCGAGGACATCGAGGCGGCGATCGATCGGGCGATCTCTGAGCTCGGTGGGCTCGACGTGCTCGTGAACAACGCCGGCGGCACACGCTTCATGTCGCCTTTGGTCGGGCTTCGGCCCGAGGGGTGGTCGAAGACGATCTCGCTCAACCTCGACTCGGTCTTCCACGCCAGTCAGATCGCGGCGCAGCGGATGCTCGAGCGAGGCGGCGGCTCGATCATCCAGGTGTCGTCGGTGGCCGGGATCCACGGCGCCGAGGGCCTCTCCTATTACTCCGCGGCGAAGGGCGGCGTGCGGCTGTTCACCCAGGCCGCGGCGCGCGAGCTCGCCCAGTCGGGCGTGCGCCTCAACACGATCGCTCCGGGCTGGGTCGCGACGTCGCTGAACGAGATGCTCCGCGCCGACGACGGGTCGCGCGAGTTCGCCGAGTCGATGGTGCCCATGCGCCGCTTCGCCGAGCCGGACGAGATCGTCGGCGCCGCGATCTTCCTCGCGTCCGACGCGTCGTCCTACATGACGGGATCGACGATCACGATCGACGGAGGCCAGACCGCCTAGCTTGAGTGGCGGTTTCAAAACCCAAAGGCATAGGCCAAGTCAAAGACAAAGGCCAAGGCAAAGCCGGCGGCGACGAGGGTGGGTGGTCGGTCGGGCGCGGGGGCCCGGCTGGACGCGAGTAACCGGCAAGGTCTGGTGCTTTAGCGCGCTGGGAGCGCGCTCAGAGGGGGGACCTTCGCCCGAAAGGCCGGGCCCGCCTCGTCACCGCCGCCTTTCCGCCGAGCAGGCCGGCCTCACCTCGTCACCGCCGCTTCTGCCGCCACGCCCGCACGGCCGCTGGAACTAGCTGCCCCGCAGGCCGCCTTTCCGCCCGAGCAGGCGGGCCTGACCTCGTCGCCGCCGCTTTTGCCTCCACGCCCGCCCGGCGCCTGGAACTGCTGCGCCGCAGGCCACCTTTCGCGCCCGCCGCCCGGCGCCTAGCAACTCCCGACCCACTTGACGCTCCAGCGCCCGTGGGTGTAGAGATAACGACGTTAACTTTACGTTGATAAGTTATCGGTCGAAAGGGGACAAGTCGATGCTCACCCGACTGGGGCGCGCCGCCGTCGAGCACCGCCGCCTGATCCTGATCGTCAGCCTCGTGGGCTTCGTGCTGGCCGGGGTCTTCGGCGGCAACGTCGCCACGAAGCTGTCGACCGCCGGCTTCGACGACCCGAACGCCGAGTCGACGCTGGCCGACGACACGCTCGAGGCCGAGTTCGGCTCCGGGCAGGCCAACCTGATCCTGCTCGTCACGGCGAAATCGGGATCGGTGGACGACGACGCGGCGGCGGCCGCGGGCCAGGCCCTCACCGAGGAGCTCCAGGCCGAGCCGACCATCGCTCAGGCGTTCTCGTACTGGAGCCTGGGATCCCCGCCTCCACTCAAGAGCGGTGACGGCTCGCAAGCGCTGGTGCTCGCCCGCATCGCCGGCGACGAAGACGCGGTCGACGAGCGCGTCGAGCACATCGCCCCGAAGTACACGCGCGGCGACGACACGATCACCGTCGGCGTCGGGAGCATCGCGCAGATCTTCAACCAGGTCGGCACGCAGATCGAGAGCGACCTCCGCAAGGCGGAGCTGATCACGTTCCCGATCGTGCTCATCATGCTCGTGCTCGTCTTCGGGAGCGTCGTCGCGGCGGGCCTCCCGCTCGCGGTCGGCGCGCTCTCGGTCATCGGCACGTTTCTCGTGCTGCGTGTGCTCACGCTGTTCACGCCCGTGTCGATCTACTCGATCAACCTGACGACGGCGATGGGGCTCGGTCTCGCCATCGACTACAGCCTCTTCATCGTGTCTCGATATCGGGAGGAGGTGCGCGCCGGCAAAGAATCGACTGAGGCGATCGTCCGCACGGTCGAAACCGCGGGCCGCACCGTCATCTTCAGTGCCCTCACCGTCGCGATCTCTCTCGCCGCTCTGCTGGTCTTCCCCTTGTACTTCCTGCGCTCGTTCGCGTACGCCGGCATCGCAGTCGTAGGCATCGCGATGATCGGCGCGGTCGTGTTCTTGCCGGCCCTCCTGGCGGTGCTCGGCCCTCGCGTCGACAAGTGGGTGCTGTGGCACCACAAGCCAAAGGACGTCGGGGAGGGCTTCTGGCACCGGCTCGCCGTCGTGGTCATGCGGCGTCCGCTGGCGATAACCGTGGCCGTCGTCGCGCTGATGCTCTTTTTGGGCGCGCCGTTCTTGAACGTGCGCTTCGGGCTTCCCGACGACCGCGTGCTTCCGGAGAGCGCGACGGGCCGCCAAGTGCAGGATGAGATCCGCACGAACTTCTCCTCTGCAGAAGCATCGGCGCTGACCGTCGTAGCTCCCGGAGTGGATCGCCCGGCCGAGCGCCGCGACGAGATCGAGTCATATGCCGAAGCCCTCTCGCAGGTCGACGGCGTCGCGCGCGTCGACGCACTGACGGGCTCGTACCTGGCCGGGCAGCAGGTGGCCGAGCCGGGCGCCGCGAGCGTTCGCTTCGCCGCGGAGGACGCGACGTGGCTGTCGGTCGTGCCGTCGGTCGAGCCGATGTCCGCGGAGGGCGAGAGCTTGGTCGAAGACGTTCGCGACGTAGCGGCTCCGTTCGAGGTGAGCGTCGGTGGCCCCTCCGCGCAGCTAGTCGATTCGAAGGAGTCGATCTTCGGCAAGGTGCCGCTGGCCGGGCTGCTGATCGCGGTCGTCACGTTCACCTTGTTGTTCTTGATGACCGGAAGCGTGCTGGTCCCCGTGAAGGCCTTGGTGCTGAACCTCCTCAGCCTGTCGGCGACGTTCGGCGCGATGGTGTGGATCTTCCAGGAAGGCCACTTCGCAGACACGCTCGGGTTCACCGCGACGGGCACGCTCGACACGACGACCCCGATCCTCATGTTCTGCGTCGCGTTCGGATTGTCGATGGACTACGAGGTCTTCCTCTTGTCACGCATCAAGGAGGAGTACGACCTCACCGGCGACAACGCGCGCTCGGTGGCCACCGGCCTGGAACGAACGGGGCGGATCGTCACTGCGGCGGCGGCGCTGCTCGCCATCGTCTTCGTGGCGACGGCGACGTCGGCGATCTCGTTCATCAAGCTCTTCGGAGTGGGACTGACGCTCGCCGTCATCATGGACGCGACGCTCATCCGCGGGACGCTCGTCCCTGCGTTCATGAAACTCGCCGGCCGGGCGAATTGGTGGGCCCCGGGCCCCCTTCGCCGCTTCCACGAGCGGTGGGGGATCAGCGACGCCGAGACCCCCGCGGCCGCGCCGGCACAAGGGGGAGGCTCTTGACGCGCGCCGAGACCACCGCGCGGCGCACGCGCGCGCGACGTGGCGAGGGCGTCCGTTTGCGTGATGAGATCCTCGAGGCAGCCGAGAAGCTGCTGATCGAGACGGGCGACGAGAGCGCCGTTTCGATCCGGGCGGTGGCCGATGCCGTCGGCGTTACGCCCCCGTCGATCTACCTGCACTTCGCAGACAAGAACGAGCTCCTCTTCGAGGTGTGCGAGAAGCACTTCGACCAATTCGATCGTTATCTCGAGGCCGCGGCCGGCGAGACCGACGATCCGCTCGAATCCTTGCGGAGGCGCGGGCGGGCGTACGTGCAGTTCGGCCTCGACCATCCCGAGCACTACCGCATCTTGTTCATGCGTCGACCGGGAGAGGGACCGGCGGACGTCGAGGAGGAGCGGACGCGGCGGATCGCGTCGTTCGACCACCTCGTGCAGGGGGTGCAGCGGTGCATCGACGCCGGAGTGATCACGACCGGCGATGCGGTGACCGCGGCGGTCGGCATGTGGGTCGCGGTACACGGGGTCACGTCGTTGCTGATCTCGAAGCCGGGTTTCCCGTGGCCGGACCTCGAGGGCTTACTGGACCACGTGTTGACGACCCAGATCCGAGGGCTACAAGCCTGAAGGGGTGCGACCGTCGCTCGGCACCGCTAGGCACCCCCGCGGTCGCCTGGGGCGATCGGCCAACGCGTGCGACCGTCGCTCGGCACCGCTAGGCACCCCCGCGATCGCCCGGGGCGATCGGCCAACGCGTGCGACCGTCGCTCGGCACCGCTAGGCACCCCCGCGATCG
>DATBND010000076.1:0-4081 GCA_036554505.1 Actinomycetota bacterium
CGAGGAGCGCACCGAGATGCTGTCGGACGCGCTCGCGCATCTAGGCAACATAGAGATCGAGTCGTTCGACGGGCTCCTCGTCGACTTCGCCCGCCGTCGGGGAGTGAGCATCGTCGTGAAGGGCCTTCGCGCGGTCTCGGACTTCGAGTACGAGCTGCAGATGGCCCAGATGAACAGCGCCCTGACGCCGGGCCTCGACACGATGTTCGTGACCGCCACGCCGGCGTGGGCTTTCCTCTCCTCGAGCCTCGTCAAGGAGGTGGCCCGCTACGGCGGGGCGATCGAGACGCTCGTGCCCCCAGCCGTGGCCAAGGCCCTGGCCGAGCGCTTTCCGCCCGCCTGACCGCCCGCCTGACGGCCCGCTGGGCAGTGCGCTTCACCCACTAGCCCGGTCGGGGCATGGCATTCTTCCCTGCGGGACGCGAAGATCGCGATCGAGGCGTCGAGGCCCGGACGGCGGCGGGCTCCGCAAATGGAAAGGTCGAGCATGGATTTGATCGAACGGATCGAGGAGCTGCAGGTGCTCATCGAGGAGGCCAAGTCCGTGCCGCTGTCCTCCAGCGCGGTCGTGAACCGCGACGAGATCCTTGAGCTGCTGGCGCAACTGAAGGAAGAGGTCCCGGAGGAGATCCGCCAGGCGCGGTGGATGTCGCGGGACCGCGACGAGCTCCTCGCGCGTGCCCGCAAGGAGGCCGAACGCATCGTCGCCGAAGCCCAGGAGCAGCGCGACAGGCTCCTGTCCCGCACCGAGATAGTCCACGCCGCCCACCGCGAGGCCGAGCGGATCGTGGACGACGCCAAGGCGCGCGGCACCAAGGTGAGGATGCAGGCCGAGGACTACGTCGACCAGAAGCTCGCCGCGTTCGAGATCCTGCTGAACAAGACCCTGGCGACGGTGGGCCGGGGCCGCGAGCAGCTTCGGGGCGACCCCCAGACCGGACAGGTCCCGCAGGTCGACGGCTCGACGCAGAACGGCCAGCCCGAGGCCGGCCCGCCGCCGGCTCCGTTCGACGCCGCCGCCGACCTGAGCGAGTCGTCCTTCTAGACGGACCTCCGCCCTGAGTCGCCAGTCCCTGGAATAACCTGGGAAAACAGGTCGTTCTGGTATCATCCAAACCCGTGCGGTGGGCGCCGCACGGCTCATCCGAGCAAGCCAACAGCAAGCCAAGGTCGGGAGCGCGCGCGTGCGTGATTTCACCGTTTCGGTCGCCGAGATCCTCGGCCACCCGGGCGAGTACAGAGACGTGGCGGTGGCCCATGGCCTCGACGGCGTCGAGGTCCCGCTGGCCCGCCTGTCGCCGCGCCCGCTGAGCGGGAGTCTCCGGCTCGAGTCGGTCATCGAGGGGGTCCTCGTGACCGGCACGGTCGCCGGAGCGACCGCGCTCCAGTGCGCGCGCTGCCTCGAGGCGTTCGGGTCCACCGTAGAGGCGGACGTCTGCGAGCTCTACACCGCCCCGGGCCACGAGGCCGAGGACGACGCCTATCGCGTTACCGGCACGGACATCGACCTCGAGCCGATGCTGCGCGACACCGTGGGCCTCGCGCTCCCGCTGAACCCGCTCTGCCGGGCCGACTGCGCCGGCCTCTGTGCGCGCTGCGGCAAAGATCTGAACGACGGCGCGTGCGACTGCGTCGAGGACGAGACCGATCCACGCTGGGACGCGCTCGGCGAGCTGCGCGCCAAGCTCGAGAGTCAGAGCGGCTGAGGGCAGCCGACACCACAGGCGGCGGGCTCGGCCGGCGCGCAAAGGAAAGAGGGAGGGACCATGGCAACACCCAAGCGACGCAAGACAGGTTCGAAGATGAGGATGCGCCGCGCCCACTGGAAGGTCGACGCTCCGACCTACTCCGCCTGCCCACAGTGCCGCCAACCGAAGTTGCCGCACCGCGTCTGCCCCAACTGCGGGTACTACGCAGGGCGACAGGCGGTCGAGACTGAGTAGCTCGCTCGGCGCCCTCGGCGTCCCGCCCGAGCGCGGGCCGCTGTACGAGCTTGCGCTGACTCATCGGTCCTACGCATTCGAGCACGAGGACGTGGGCAACCACAACGAGCGGCTCGAGTTCCTCGGCGACGCGATCCTCGGAGCGGTCGTGACCAACCTGATCTTCCGCGCCTATCCGGATCTTGCCGAAGGTGACATGGCCCGTCTGCGCGCGTCGGTCGTCAACACGGTGGCTCTCGCGGATATGGCGCGCTCGATCGACCTCGGCCCCCACATCCGGCTGGGGCGCGGG
The DNA here is from genome assembly GCA_036554505.1 of Actinomycetota bacterium. GTDB lineage: Bacteria > Actinomycetota > CADDZG01 > CADDZG01 > WHSQ01 > DATBND01. The sequence continues at coordinate 2,236 of DATBND010000076.1, forward strand.
GAGGAGACGTCGGGCGGACGTGACAAGGCATCGCTGCTTGCGAACACGCTCGAGGCGGTCGTCGGCGCCGTCTACCTGGACCGTGGCCTGCAGGCTCTCACCGACGCGATCGAGCCGTTGTTCGCCGCGCAGCTCGCGTCGGTCGTCGAGAACGGTACGAGGTTCGATTCCAAGACCGCCCTCCAGGAGGTCGTCGTGCGCGACAGCGGCGAGCTTCCGTCTTACCGGGTCGCCGCGTCGGGGCCGGACCACGACCGGCGCTTCACCGCGCACGTGTACGTCGAGTCCGAGCTGTACGGCGCCGGCACCGGCCGGAGCAAGAAAGAGGCCGAGCAGCACGCAGCGCGTGAGGCGCTCGAGCGAATGGAGGAGGGGCGCGGTGCTCGCGCTAGTTGAGATAGAGGTCCTGCGACGCGATCTCGAAAAGGAGGTCGCCGGGCGCAGGATCAAAGACGTCGAGATCAGGCCGGGCAGCAATGCCATGAAGATCCTGCGCCGTCACGGCCGCCGCAAGGAGTTCCAGGACCTGTTGATGGGTGCGAAGGTCGAGAAGGTGGGGCGCGTCGGGCGCCGGCTCCTGCTCGAGCTCGACAACGACCGAGTTCTCGTGATCGACCTGGCCGAGGCCGGTCGGCTCGCGAAGACCAGCGCGTCCGACGAGGTCGTGACCCATACGCACATCGTCATCGCGTTCACGATCGGCGGGCAGCTCCGCGTGGTCGACCCGAAGAAGTCGTCGGAGATCTACGTCGTGTCGACCAAAGAGCTCGAGGAGAGCGGGGGAGAGCGCGACTTCCTCATCGACCCGCTCGAGCATCAGTTCACGTGGCAGCACTTCTCGACGTTGCTCGACGAGCGCGAGGCCACGATGAAGTCGCTCATGATGGACGAGAAGTTCATCTGCGGGCTCGGCGACATCTATTCGGACGAGGTCTTGTTCACCTCCGCGCTTCGCTACGACCGGATGTCGAACAAGTTGAGCTCCCAGGACGTGCGCCGGTTGTACCGCGCGTTGATGGAGACGTTGCAAGACGCGCTGAAGGCGAATGGCACGACGTGGGGTCAGCATGACTTCAGGGACCTGCACGGGAACCCGGGTCAGTACCAGCTAGAGCTGAAGGTCTACGAGCGGGAAGGCGAGGCGTGCCGGCGCTGCCGGACCCCCATCGTCAAAGAGAAGCACGGCGGGGCCCTTACCTACTTCTGCCCGCAGTGTCAGTCGTGAAAGCCGCGAGGAGGATGACGAGTGGAAGATAGGACGCGCGTCCACGTGTTCGTGACCGGGGACGTGCAGGGAGTGAACTTCAGACAGGCCATCGCCGACAAGGCGAACGAGCAGGGCGTCACCGGCTGGGTCAAGAACCTCGCGGACGGACGTGTCGAGGCGGTCCTCGAAGGGCCGCGCGACGAGGTCTACCGGGTCGTGGGACTGTGCCGCGCGGGGCCCAAGGGGGCGCGCGTTGCGAGCGTCCAGGTCGACCGCGAGCCCCCGCGCAACGAAAAGACGTTCAAGGTCAAGTAGCGCCTGTTCGCTACGTTAGGTGAGTCGCGCCATGTTTCATGGAGCGGGCGCGATCGTGCTCAAGGCGGATAGTTGAAGCGTACTTCGCCTATCGGTAACTAGTTCTCGAAATCCCCCAAACGGTCTATTGCAGCAAGGACCCCGGCGCCATTGACTAATGGCTTAACTCTGTGCTGGGTCGGCGTGAAGAACGGGGGATGAGTTGAAGAAGCCAACGTGTCTAGTGGTGCTGCTGTGCTTGTCGCCGTATTCACCTTCTCATTGATGTCAGGCGTCGGTGTCGGCGCCAAGCCGACACCTAGCCCCTCGCCGAGCGGGTCACCC
>DATBND010000086.1:0-10667 GCA_036554505.1 Actinomycetota bacterium
CCGCCGGCGGCGGGGGCAAGGGCTTTCGCGTCGTGCAGGACACGAACGAGATCGAGGACGCGCTTGCCGGAGCAGCGCGCGAGGCCCAGGCCTACTTCTCGTCTCCCGACGTCTACCTCGAGCGGTATCTGGAGCGTCCTCGCCACATCGAGGTCCAGGTGCTCGGCGACGCGTCGGGCGCGGTCATCTCGTTTCCCGAGCGCGACTGCTCGTTGCAGCGGCGTCATCAGAAGCTCGTCGAGGAATCGCCCTCGCCCGCGCTGGACCAGAGCGTGCGCGAGGCGATCATGGAAGCGGCGGGCCGAGTGTCGAAGCAGGTCGGCTACGTGAACGCCGGGACGTGTGAGTTCCTGCTCGACGCCGACGGCAAGACCTTCTACTTCCTCGAGATGAACACGCGCCTCCAGGTGGAACACCCGGTGACGGAGCTCGTCACAGGGATCGACCTCGTGCGCGCGCAGCTTCTCGTCGCGGCGAACGAGCAACCCGAGTTCACACAAGACGACGTGATGCTGCAGGGCCATGCGATCGAGTGCCGAGTCAATGCGGAGAACCCGGCGAAGAACTTCCTTCCGGCCCCCGGGAAGATCGGCGAATACCGCGAGCCGGCGGGGCCGGGCGTGCGTGTGGACTCGGCCGCCGAGGCCGACTACACCATCCCGCAGGCGTACGACCCGCTCATCTCCAAGCTGATCTGTTACGGCGCGACGCGTGACGAAGCCCGGCGCCGGATGCTGCGCGCGTTGTCCGAGTACCGGATCGAGGGGATCAAGACGACGATCCCGTTCCACAGCTTGATGCTCGCCGACGAGCGCTTCGTGACGGGCGACTACCACACGGGCACCGTGGAGAAGGAGATGGACTTGTCGGTCCTGGCCGACGAGAAGCCTGCGAAGCCCAAAGCCGGCGAGCCGGTCGTCGTCACGCGCGAGCTCGACGTGGAAGTCGACGGCAAGCGTTTCTCGGTTCGTGCGCGGGAGCGACTCGAGACGACCGTGGCGCGCTCCAAGCCGAGGCCCCCGAAGAAGTCCGGCGGTCTCGGAGGCGGAGGTGGCGAGACGCTTGCGGCGCCTATGCAGGGGACGATCGTCAAGGTCCTCGTGAAACAAGGTCAGACGGTCGCGGCCGGGGACGCGGTGTGCGTCCTCGAGGCCATGAAGATGGAGAACTCGATCCTGGCGCACGCGCCGGGGACCGTGGAGGAGCTGAAGGTCGAGGCGGGTCAGTCGGTGGAGGCCGGCACGACCATCGCCGTCATCCGCTAGATGTCGACATGAGGAGCACGGAGACCGCGTGGTGACCGTGGTCAATGTTGCGCCCACCGCAACGAGCGCCGATCTCGCCGGAGACGACGGTTCAGGCTACCGAGTCCCTCGTAGCGAGGGTGCGTTCAGGACTAGTTCGGTGAGTTGATCAGGCGGGCGGCCGCGCGGCTGCTTGCTTGGCCCGTTGCGCCTCGGCTTCCTCGTTGGACACGAGGTTCCAATCCCCACTCTTCTCATCCCGCCAGTAGTAGCCCTCCGCGCGCTTCACCCACCAACGATCGCCATGAAAGATCCATGCTTCCGACTCTCGCTGGCAGTGCGGGCAAACCGAGGCATCGCGCCGTATGGGTGTCCTACAGTGCGGGCACTCCCGCAACGCGGTGGCGAGACCGGTTGGACCTACAACTCTCTTGTCCTTCTCAGGAGTCATCGCCGCAGCAAGGATGATCCCGATAATGCCCAGTAGCGCACCCATGAGGAAGCCTGAACCGAACCCCCCGCCCTTGTTGTCCCAGATGAGGCCGGCAACAAGACCGCCGACAAGGACCCAAAAGATCAGATAGCCCAGATACTGATCAGCGAACAGATCGTCCATCGTCCCTCCTCGCTCCCCGTTGTGCCCTTCTCGAGCGTAGCGGCTGATCTCGAGGAGCGAGCCAATATCGCCAGCGGCGACGCGGGGTGCGTGGCGAAGAACGGCGTTCGATGCCAGCCCGTGAGCCTCAGTCCTCTTTGCCTCTCATCACCCGGCGGACCGCGTCGCCGCGTATCCGCAGCCGGACGAGATGGCCGTGGCTCTTGAACCGCTCCGTCTGGGCATCCAGGATGCCGAGGACGACCTCGAAGTCGATCTCGTTCCTAACCGCGCGCTCGTACACGTAGGTCGCCGGCTCGGCGATGGTGGCGATCAGCGCGTAGACGTCCCGCCGCAGCGCTCCGAACCGCGCCGTCTCCGGATGCCAATCCAGGATCACGTCGAAGACGCCGTCGGCGGCGAACGAGTGCCCGGAGATCCGCCAGCATGACTCGGCCGCGCAGTGCCTTTCGAGGTGCGGCAACAGGTGCGCTTCCGGGTGCTCCGCAACCCAACCGGCGCGCGCCATCGCATCTTGAAGCTCCTCCACACGGCCCGCAAAGGCCGAGCCGTCGGCGACGCCTAACCCGAGCGCGTCCCCGTCCCAACGAGCTTCGATGACCGTTCCCTTCGGTGAGTTGGAGCTCTGATTAGACCCGCGGGGACGGGCGCCTGCACGGGAGCGGCCGGCTGCGGCATCTTGTCCGGGACCTGCTTCTAGTAAAGGCTTCTTACGGGGGGCCGCCGCTCCACAGGACGAGCCGGTAATAGGTCGCGAATAGCGCGACCGGCGGCAGGGTCGTGAGGGCGACCACGAGGCCTCGTCGCAACGACGAGCGCGCAAGCCACAGACATGCGACGCCGCACAGAGTCTCGACGACGAACTGCGACGCGCGCGCTCTGAGTCCGAGCACCGCGATCGCCTCTCCGAGGAACACGCCCGCCGGCGCGCCCCACCACGCAACCCGATCGCGCGCCCGCGCGCCCGCCCAACCCGCCGTGACTCCCGTGATAATGCCGACGACGAGCCAGCCGGCCGGCACCGGGACGAGGTCCTCGACCGAGAAGAACGGATAGATAGCGAGTCGCAGCGCGTAATAGACGACCGTCGCCGCGACCAGGCACAGCGTGCCGAGCTTGACCCCTTCGACGGTCGAGAGGGCCGCCAGCCCGGCCAGGAACGCGGCAACGAACCACACCGCCCCCGCGTTTCCCACCCACTTTGGCACGACGTGGTCGAGCAGCACCGCGCCCGCGCCAAGGGCGGTCCCGCCCAGCACCGCCCACGCCGCGATTCGTTCGAGCAGCAAGGGGGCGTCTGCGGTAGGCGTCTTCCACTCGGGCATGGATGCACGATACGGATAACGTTCGGAGAACCGACGTACGAGATGTGGAGTTTCCGACAACGTCGAACCGAGCGGGGGCCCTTTATGAAGTCGCACACCGTCTACAAGACCTTTCACACGCGCGACCGTCGCGAGTTCGTTCGTATCACCGAAGACGTCCAGCAGGCCGTCGATGAAGCCGGAATCACCGAAGGGATGGCGCTCGTGTCGGCCATGCACATCACCGCCGGCGTGTGGGTGAACGACGACGAGCCGGGCCTACAGGAGGACGTGCTCGAGTGGCTCGACAAGCTCGCGCCCCCGAGCTGGAAGCCGTCGGAGACGTCGCTCAGCGACGCGCTGAAGCCGAACCCGGGCGACTACCGCCATCACCGCGGGGGCGAGGACAACGGCGACGCGCATCTCAAGAACTTGCTCGTGCACCATCAGGCGATCGTCCCGGTCAGCAACGGGCAACTCGACCTCGGCCCGTGGCAAGCCGTCTTCTATTGCGAGTTCGACGGCCGCCGCGACAAGAGGCTGATCATTAAGGTCCTGGGCGACTAGACAGCGGCGCCCACGGTGCCTGTCATAACGTAACCCGGTTCAAATGGCGCTCTTGTATCGTCGCCGTAAACGCTCGCAAATTTCAAACCCCTCATTCACCAAGGACGCCACGGTCGACATTTCCTCTGAACTTAGATGCACATAAGTCCGTGTTTCGAGGGCGAGATAGTGGACCACCTCAAGCGCTCGATACGTGATTCTCGGGAGTCCCTCTACGAAAAGGACCCAATGTCTTGGTAGGAAGTGCTGGAATTCGTTACGAAGTTGGTCCTTCAGGTATTCAATAGATTTTCGTTGTTCCGCCGTCAGCTGCAGAGGTTTTGAATCGACGAGCATTCGCATGTGTGTCGGGTTCTCGCAGAGTTTGAGGATTTCATCAAACCCTTTGAGAGCTCGGCTTTGATCATTGCGGACGTAGGTCACGGCATCCCAGTTCGTACCTCGGGCGGCCGCGACTCCGAATCCGTAAATGGCGCCATGGATCGAAATCATGACCCACTTCCAGGCGACGAGGTCATGCTCTTCAACCTGCCGTAGAAATGAGAGGGTCTTTTCGAGATAATCCAGCGCGTTCGACTCCTCACTGAGCTCAAAGGATTCATTCATTGCTCACGTCCAAGACCATTGCGCGGCCCGTCGTGCGTCGGAACACTCACAAGGCGTCCTTAGGTGCTGTCCCGCAACCCGGTGATCGCGATGCCCGAGCGGTCGGTGTCGTAGCGGCGATTGATGCCGACGAGCAAGGCCGTGATGGGCTCGACGATGCGTGAGTTCTCCAGCGGGCCGGCGTCGACATAGCCCAGATCCGGGATGGCCTCGACGAGCTCCTTCACAACGGGCTTGCCCGCCTTCGGCCCGCACACGAGCACGTCGCCCTCCAACGGCGTTGCGAGGTCGCCCAGCGCGACCGCGGCGAGGGTGTGGAACGCGGAGCACAGCGCCGTGCCTTTGGGAAGGATGCCCTGCGCCTGCTGCGCGGCCGAGCCCTCCCACACGCCGAGCACGTGGCCGACCTTCCCCCCGACCGCCGCCCCGACGGGGACGGTGCAGTCGACGACGACCGCTCCGTCCGGTACGTGCTCGGCGATGGACTTGTAGATCGTCGCTTGTCCCGAGAACGGGACCGTGACGACGACCACGTCGGCGCGCGCGGCGGCGTCGGCGTTCTCCGCGCCGGTCACCCGAGCTCCGTCCACCAATTCGCGCAGGCGCGCGGCCGCCTCGTCCGCCCGTCCCTGATCGCGCGACCCGATGACGAGCTCTATACCGGCCTTGGCCCAGCGCGACGCGAGCCCGAAGCCCTCGTCACCCGTGCCGCCGATCACGGCGACGATCCCGACGGCCATCAGAACGACGGCTCGTACTCGCCGAAGACCTCTCGCAGAGCGTCGGAGACCTCGCCGAGCGTCGCGTACGCGGCGAGCGCCTCCCGCATCGGACAAAGGAGGTTGTCGCCGCCCTTGGCGGCCTCGGACACCGATTTGAGCGCGGCGTCGACGGCAGCCTGGTCTCGCTCGGCGCGCACCTTCTCCAGCCGCTGAAGCTGCCGCTGCTGCAGCTCGGGGTCGAGCTGCATGATGTCGACGGGTTGCTGCTCCTGGACGAACTTGTTGACCCCGACGACGACACGCTCGCCGGACTCGATCGCCTGGGCGATCTTGTAGGCCGAGTCCTCGACCTCGCCCTTCATCCATCCGCTTTCGATCGCCTCGACGGCGCCGCCCATCGACTCGATGCGGTCGAGGTTCTCACGGGCCTTGGCCTCGATCTCGTCGGTCAACGACTCCACGAGCCACGACCCACCCATGGGGTCCGCGGCGTCCGCGACCCCGCTCTCGTAGCCGAGGACCTGTTGCGTGCGCAGCGCGATCGTCGCGGCCTTCTCGCTCGGGAGCGCAAGGGCCTCGTCGAACGAGTTCGTGTGCAACGACTGAGTGCCCCCCATGACAGCGGCCAACGCTTCGAGAGCGGTGCGCACGATGTTGTTCTCGGGCTGCTGCGCGGTCAACGTCGCGCCCCCCGTCTGGGTGTGGAAGCGCAACATCATCGACTTCGGGCTCTTCGCTCCGAAACGCTCCTGCATGACCTTCGCCCACAAGCGACGAGCCGCTCGGAACTTGGCTATCTCCTCGAAGAAGCTCATATGACAGGCGAAGAAGAACGAGAGCCGCGGAGCGAAGTCGTCCACGGCGAGGCCGGCATCGAGCGCCGCCTGCACGTACGCGATCCCGTCGGCGATGGTGAACGCGACCTCTTGTACTGCGGTGCACCCGGCCTCGCGCATGTGGTACCCGGAGATCGAGATCGTGTTCCACCGCGGGAGCCGGTCGCGGCAATAGGCGAACAGGTCGGTGATTATCCGCATCGACGGCTTCGGCGGATAGATGTAAGTGCCGCGCGCCGTGTACTCCTTGAGGATGTCGTTCTGGGTGGTGCCCGATACCTTGTCGGGCCCGACCCCTTGCTTCTCCGCCACGAGCTCGTAGAGGAGCAGCAGGATCGAGGCGGTCGCGTTGATCGTCATCGAGGTCGACACCTCGTCGAGCGGGATGCCGTCGAACAGCGCCTCCATGTCGGCGAGCGAGTCGATCGCAACGCCCACCCGCCCTACCTCGGCCGCCGCCTTGGGGTGGTCGGAGTCGTAGCCCATCTGCGTGGGCAGGTCGAACGCGACGGACAGGCCCGTCTGACCGGCGGCCAGCAGATAGCGGAAGCGCGCGTTGGTCTCCTCGGCACTGCCGAATCCGGCGTACTGCCGCATCGTCCAGAGGCGGTCCCGGTACATGCCGGGATAGATCCCGCGCGTGTACGGCCACTCTCCCGGCTCGCCCAGTTGCGCGGGATCGGCGGCGGTCGAGCCCGGCCCGTATACGGGCTGTATCTCGATGCCGGAATCGGTACGCCGCTCTTGTGTCACGTCAACATCGTAGTGCCCCGGCACGTTCGATCCTCGCGAAACCGGTCCGAACGCAGGGGGCCATTCGTTAGGATGCTGCCGGCCATGGCGACAATCGACGACGTCTACAAGAAGCACAAGCCCGAGGCGTTCTCTGCAGAGAGGCGTCCCTCGAGCTTCGAAGTGTGGTCGTGGTTCTTCATGAGGATCTCGGGCGTCGTCCTGGTGTTCCTGGTCCTCATCCATCTCTACGTGATGCACATCATCGGGGCCGGGGTCGAACGCGTGGACTTCGCATTCGTATCGCAACGGTGGACGAACGTGGGCTGGAAGACCTTCGACTGGACGATGCTGTTCCTGGCGCTCCTCCACGGGGCGAACGGGCTCCGCACAATCGTCGAGGACTACGTCCGGTCGCCGGCCAAGCGCACGACGATCAAGGGCATCCTCTACCTCACGACCTTCGTGCTGCTGGTGATGGGGACGGCGGTACTCATCACGTTTTCTCCGACGGTGGGCGAGTAGAGCTTGGCCCGCTATCACACCTACGACGCCGTCATTGTCGGCGCGGGCGGAGCCGGGCTCCGCGCCGCGCTCGAGGCGGGCTCGCGCGTCAAGACGGCGGTGGTGTCGAAGCTCTACCCCACCCGTAGCCACACCGGAGCTGCGCAGGGAGGGATGTGCGCGGCGCTGGCAAACGTCGAGGACGACTCGTGGGAATGGCACGCGTTCGACACGGTCAAGGGGTCCGACTTCCTGGCCGACCAGGACGCGGTCGACATAATGTGCAAGGAGGCGGTCGAGTCGGTGCTCGAGCTCGAGCGCATGGGCCTGCCTTTCAACCGGACGCCCGAGGGCCGGATCGACCAGCGGCGCTTCGGAGGGCACACCCGCAACCACGGCGAGGCACCGGTGAAACGCGCGTGCTACGCCGCCGATCGCACCGGCCACATGATCCTTCAGACCCTCTATCAGCAGTGCAACAAGCAGGGCGTCGAGTTCTACAACGAGTTCTTCGTGCTCGACCTTCTGATCGTCGACGGTGTATGCGCGGGCATCATCGCCTACGAGATCGCGACCGGCGAGATCCACGTCTTCCACGCCAAGGCGACGCTGTTCGCCACGGGCGGCTACGGCAAGATGTTCAAGATCACGTCGAACGCCCACACGCTCACCGGCGACGGGCCGGGAGTCGTGTACCGGAACAGGCTTCCCCTCGAGGACATGGAGTTCTATCAATTCCATCCGACGGGCCTGTACGGGCTCGGCATCCTGTTGTCGGAAGCCGCGCGCGGCGAAGGCGGGATCCTGCGCAACGGGGACGGCGAACGTTTCATGGAGCGCTACGCGCCCACGATCAAGGACCTGGCCCCGCGCGACATGGTGTCGCGCGCCGAGTTCTTCGAGATCAAGGAAGGCCGGGGAGCCGGGAACAAGAAGGACTACGTGCTGCTCGACCTCACCGACGTCGACCCGCACGTCGTCGAGACGAAGCTCCCCGACATCACGGAGTTCGCCCGCACCTATCTCGACGTCGACCCGCTGAAGGAAGGCGTGCCCGTCGTGCCGACCGCCCACTACGCGATGGGCGGCATCCCCACCAACGTCAACGGAGAGGTGCTGAAGAACCACCTGGGCGAGATCCTGCCCGGCTTCTACGCCGCCGGCGAATGCGCGTGCGTGTCGGTGCACGGCGCCAACCGGCTCGGCACGAACTCGTTGCTCGACATCGTGGTGTTCGGACGACGCGGGGGCCTGGCCATGGCCGAGTACGCGTCGACGTCGAAGCTCGCCGAGATCCCAGAGGAAGTCCACGGCGCGACCGAGGACTGGCTCGGAACCCTCACCGAGGGCGACAGCCGGGAGTCGGCCGCGAAGATCCGCGCCGAGCTCCAGGACGAGATGATGGACAAGGCGTCGGTCAACCGGACCGACGAGTCGCTCGGCCAGGTGCACGAGACGATCAAGCGGCTACGTACGCAGTACGCCGCCGCGCGCGTGAAGGACCGCAGCAAGATCTACAACACGGAGATCATCGAGCACATCGAGCTCGGCTTCCTCCTGGACATGGCGGAGGCGCTCGTCGTGTCGGCGCGCGCACGCACCGAGAGCCGAGGCGGCCATTACCGCCAGGACCATCAGATGCGAGAAGACGATCATTGGCTGAAGCACACGTTCATCTCGAAGACGATCGAGGGAGAGATCCGCCTCGAGTACAAAGACGTGACGATGGGCCGGTACGTGCCGGTGGAGAGGAAGTACTGAGTGGAAGTCCAAATGCGAATCCTCCGGTTCAACCCGGAGACGGACACCGAGCCACACTTCGAGGCCTACCGCGTCGAGGCCGAGCCCATGGAGCGGCTTCTCGACTGCCTCCACAAGGTCAAGTGGTACCAGGACTCGGGACTCGCTCTGCGGCGTTCGTGCGCGCACGGGATCTGCGGTTCCGACGCGATGGTCGTCAACGGAGTCAACGCGCTGGCGTGCAAGCTGCTCGTCAAGGATCTCAAGCAGCCGGTGACGGTCGAACCGATCCGAGGACTGCCCCTGGTCCGCGACCTCGTCGTGGACATGGAGCCGTTCTTCGCCGGCTACAAAGCGCTGAAGCCGTGGCTGATCACCGACCCGGACGAGCGCGAGCCCGAGCGCGAGCGGCTGCAGTCGCCGGAAGCGCGGGAGCGCTACGACGACACCACCAAGTGCATCCTCTGCGCCGCCTGCACCACGTCGTGCCCGATCTTCTGGGCCGACGAGGAGTACGTCGGCCCGGCCGCGATAGTCAACGCGCACCGTTTCATCTTCGACTCCCGCGACGCGGGCGGCAGGCAACGCCTCGAGATCCTGTCGCAGAAAGATGGCGCTTATAAGTGCCGCACCGTGTTCAACTGCACGGAAGCATGCCCGCGCGGGATCAAGGTCACCCAGGCCATCCAAGAGGTAAAGAGGGCGGCGCTCTTCCAGTCGTTCTAGCCGCCGCGCCGGCGCGCGGCCCCCTCCGACGGGCGCGGAGGCCGGGCGCGTGAAGCGCATCACGGGCATCACCGCGCTGGTCCTCGTCCTTCTGCTCGCGTATCCCGGGTGGCTCGCTCTCCGGATCTGGCAACAGTCGCGCGACGACGAGCAGCACAGCGCGGACGCGATCGTCGTGCTCGGCGCAGCTCAGTACAACGGCGATCCCTCGCCCATCTTCGAGGCCCGGCTCGACCACGCCGCGTTTCTGTACGACCTCGGGATGTCCGAGACCGTGATCGTCACCGGGGGCAAGCAGCCGGGCGACAACTTCACGGAGGCTCAGGCCGGTAACCGCTACCTGACCGAGAGCAAGGACGTGCCGGTCGACGCGATCGTCGAGGTCGGAGGCAACACGACGTGGGAGAGCCTGCAAGAGGTCGCCGACGTCGCCGAGGACGAGCGCGTCGAATCACTCCTGCTGGTGTCCGACCCGTTACACGGCTATCGCATCAAGACGATGGCGCGCGATCTCGGCTTCGAGGAGGCGTATGCCAGCCCGGCCTCGTATTTGAACGTCAACCGGAGCCGTCTTACGAAGGCCAAGGAGCTCGTGCACGAGGTGGCGTCGATGCTCAACTACGCGATCATCGAGGGCCGCTAAGACCCTGACGGGCTTGCGGAGACCCGGTTGGCGGGGTCGACCTCGTAGAGCGTCACCTTTCCGGCGAGGCCCCTGATCTTCACGCGCCGGGCCTTGCCGAAGGCGATCTTGCGCAGGCGTTTCTCGGCCATCTCCTTCGCGGCCTCGGAGATGACGACCCGACCGGGCTTACAGCAGTCGAGCAGCCGGGCGGTGAGGTTGACGTCGTGACCGAGGAGGTCGTCCTGATCGATGAGCGGCTCGCCCGCGTGGACCGCGACGCGCAGCTCGATGTCCAGCTCGCCCGACGTGCGAGCGCGGCGCGCGGCCTCCTGAAGGGAGACGGCTGCGCGGACCGCTTGCGACGCGGAGGAGAACGCGAGCAGGAAGCCGTCGCCGAGGCGTTTGACGATCTCGCCCTTGCCGGCCTTGGCCACTCGCTCGATCA